>CAMCJO010000214.1 GCA_945875135.1 uncultured Porphyromonas sp. | reverse complement strand
ACGCTTCTCTGCCGTCGCAAATCTCTCCGTAGACTTAGGATCACGTATCAAGTCCATCTTATGCTCCTCAGCATCTATATCGCCCACATCAACTATCTCCGCAGCGGCGCGCATGGCCTCCTCATACAGACGCTGCTTAGTCTGCAACTTCTGTAGCATAAAGACATCCGCACTATCCTCCGTAAGCATATAGTTCACACGCAAATGATGCCACTGATTGCCCTGACGCCAGCAGCGTCCCTCCACCTGTATTAACTGAGTAAAGTTCCACGGAAGAGACAGAATATACAGATCCGTAGCATTGCGCTGTAGGTTCACGCCCTCCTTAATAGCAGGTGAGCCTAGCACAACTTTAATCTGACCATCATTAAAGCCCTTCTGAATACGCCCTCGCTCAGAGATACTCGTCTTACCACTCAAGATAACAACCTCATCCTCCTTATAACCCACCTCGCGTATCAAGTACTCACGAAGCAAATCGAAATACTCAATACCTAGCTCCGAGTAGATCAATTGACCCGAACTATCATTGCCTCGCTTACTCTCAGCCACCAGACGCATCGTCGCTAAGAGCTTAGGACTACCCTCGACAAACTCCTTGTAATTCCTAGCTGTGAAACCACTCGCACCTGACGCATAAGGCGAGAAAGCTATCAAACGAGCATGACCTATACCCGCTAGCTTCTGCTTATCATCTGTCAGCATAATGCTTAGAGCTGTCATAGCATCACGAGTCATATCATTCTGCGGTACCTTATACTCCTTGACGTGACGCTCTGGACGTACCAAGTTCGGATTATCCTCTACACCCTTGACATCGACAAACTCGCGAAGCAGATTATTAAAGACCGCATTGTTCTTAAAGCGACGCACAGCCATACGCTCCGTCACAGAACCATCGGCTCCAATCTCCAAGTCTGGCTCTGCCTCCATAAAGGTCTCAAAGAACTGCTCCACACGATAGAACCCTAGCTCCTTCAGACGATCATTAGCCACTAGAGACAACACCGAGTAATACTCCAAAGGTTTATTCGTAAACGGCGTAGCACTCAGCAACACAACATTACGACCACCATTCTGAGACTGTATCCACTGAGCAGCTAGCCACGTCTTGATACCCAAATCACTCGTACGCTGACTCTGACCCCTAAAGTCTGACGCAATATTCTTATCCAAACGAACCTTACCAACGATATGATTCGCATTATGTACCTCGTCAAAAACCATATAGTCAAAGCCCAGATCTTCAAAGCTATACTCCTGCCTAGCTCCGCGCATCATACGACCCACCAGACGATCCACCTGAGCCTCCTTCTTAGCCTTATCACGAGCACTTGACTGATGAGTCTTCAAGTCTTCCTGGATATAGGTGAACTCACCAGCCATACGATCATAAGTCTCATCCTTAAAGCCCATACGCTTAAGACCCTCGTACGTAACCAAGGTTATCTCACCCTCACCAACAGAAAAGTCCGTCAAGTCATAGCTAGCACCTAGATTCCCCAACACATTAATCTTAGCCTCAGGAAGAGCCTCATAAATAGTCTCTACCCACTGCTCCAAGATACTATCATTAGGGCACACAATAAGCGGTCGCTTAGCATGTCCTCGCGTCATAGCCTCATGAGCCGACAACACACCACTCAGCGTCTTACCAAATCCAACCTCATGCGCCAAAACACCAACACCACGCATCGACATACGACCCACACCTGCCAGCTGGACACTCGTCAGCTGTAAGGGCTTACCATGGAAGTTCTTATTGATCTGACTAAACATAGGCACACCAGTATAGTCAGGAGTGTAAGTACCATTGTAAGCACGATTGAACTTACGCTCCACCTCCTGCTGCTCACTCTCAGTCAGCTCATGCTCCAAAAAGTCACGGAACAGACGATCACCCACATCCTTACGACGACGACGCTCAGCCGCATTCTCCGCCTTATCACCACCCCTGACAGGCCTATTCTCGATATATGATCGCACCTCCCACTTACTCGAACGACCAAACGCATCATACGGTAATTCCTCCACATACCCCAAAAAGCGTTCCTTAAGAGACACACCACCCACAGCACCCATCTCATCACTCACTGGTAGTATCAGAGACTTGACAAACTCAACATTCGGCGTCAAGTAAATATGTCCCAAATCCTTGTATGAAGGCAGTACAGCCTCAAGTAAAGCCTTCTGACCCAAATACTGATCCTCCTGAACCTGCCCCATTGCATACAACAGCTCCAGATTTTCAAGCCTAGCATAGATATTCCCTGAGCAATAGTAAAACCGATGCATCCACCGACCATCTCCCACATAGCACGCCACAGACGGGTGCGCCTCGGGATGTGCTAAGTAACCACCCAAGTCACAATCCGCAAACGCAGACATCTCCTCCTCTGTAAACCTCTTGAGAAACTGATCACTAGCATTGACCACCTCATCACCCTTCGACAGATCATACTTAATCTGACCACGCTTTATCTTCGGCAACCCACTCCCCTTTCTCTTACTCTTCCCCTTTTCCTTACTCTTCCCCTTTTCCTTACCCTTACTCTTATCCTTTACCTCACTCTTTTCCTTTTCCTTTTCCTCAACCGTTCCACTCCCCTTGCCAGTCTCACCCTTAGCTACACCACCCTCCTCAGACGTGTAACCCTCTGTAGGGACGCTCGGTCGAGCGTCCGTTGCATCAAGACGAGACGTGTTGTCACTAGCACTACTAGTACCACTAGAGGCACTAGTACCACTAGAGGCACTAGTACCACTAGAGGCACTAGAGCTACTAGACACACCAGCTCCCGATACCTCCGATAGCTCCGACACCTCCGATCTAGGCACCCCTTCCGCCTCCTGCAGCACCTCAGATTTATCACTCCACGCTACATACTCCTCCTCACGACCATAGCGATTCTTGCGACTGCCCAACTCACCTAGCACATGATCAGGATGAGACTCAAAGTAATTATGAGATCCCTCACCCTTGTACTTAGAATCCTTACGCAAGACAACAACATCTGTACCCACATCAGTCCCCGCAAAGACCCCATTAGGCAACCTATACGCCACCTCAATACGCCAACCACGCTCTACCTTATGACGATTCAACCAACCACTAGGTAGAACCATCGCCAAGACACCGCCCTCGCGCAGCAAGTCCAACGAACGCTTGACAAAATAATCCTCATACCTAGCTATCTTAGGCTCCTCACCCAATCCTCTGTACTTACCTCGATGATCTCCATACGGAGGATTACCAAGCACCAGATCATACTCTCCCATAGACTCAGGCTTACGTTTACCGCCTCGCTCGTCCATAAAGAGAGACTCAAAAGGTGCTATACGGACATTAGCCTCAGGGTGCAGCACCTTAGCTATACGTGCTGAGATCTCATTAACTTCATAAGCTCGAATCAACGCTGAGCGATTAGCTAGCTTAGGGATGCCATCTAAGAAATTTCCAACACCTACACTAGGCTCTAAAATCAATGCAGGACGTTTAGCATCACCTATCTCAGGCAAACCATCTAAAACACGCTTCACAAAAGAGACCACACCCCTAGGCGTGTAGTACTCATCCAGCACCCCACGACCACTCTTAGCAACACCGCCACTCCTATAGCCAGACACAGCACGCCTCAGCTCATCTGTTACATCTCCTGTCAGGACAACCTGCCCATCGACAACATCAGTAACAGACGAGACTAGCTCTGCTATCTCAGCATTGCTATAACGCTTATTATCCTCTACAGATCTAGAGCCACGACCATCACTAGTCGCACTAGAACCATCACCCGCCCCTGAATCCTCTTGACCAGCAGACCAGCCTACTCCTCCATGCCCAAATCTAGATTCATGTTCTGAGCCGCCGACAGCATCGTCCCCCCGCTCAGCTTCGCTATCCGATCTAGACGAGCCACGATGTCCCGCCGTGTGTAACCCTTCGTCAGAAGACGTTGCAGGTTCGGGTACTCCGCTAGTCGTATCCCCTCCTTGTTCAGTTTCGCTACTGCCCAAAAGTCCTCCAGTACCCACTCCATCAGAGGCTCCCGAGGCTCCTTCGCTAGAACCTTCAGTATCCCCACCGTTAGATAAGGTCTGTCTCTTATACACATCTGACGCTGCCGACGATATGCAGTGTGT
>CAMCJO010000213.1 GCA_945875135.1 uncultured Porphyromonas sp. | reverse complement strand
CTTCTTGCTGACTTGCTTTGTGGCAACCAACTAGGAGGGGGAGTAGGAGTAGGAGCGAGAGGAGACATAAGAGCGGTCTGCGGGACGAAGAGGTTAGAGCGGTCATAGTACGTTAGGAGTGGAGGGTAAAGGTGTCGCTGTCGCGCCATACGGGGAATTTCTGCCGAAAGGCTTCTAGAGGCTCTGGCTCTAGTGTGGTACGTAATAGCTCATCTGCGTATGGCTCCGCCTCAGTGAGCGGTCGTCCGATGTAGTCGTAGGCTAAGCTTTCGCCTGAGTAGTCGGTGCCAAAGGGGTCTGAGCCGATGCGGTTGACACCGATGACGTAGGCGACATTCTCGATGGCGCGAGCTTGCAAGAGCGTGCGCCAAGCGGTGATGCGGGGACGAGGCCAGTTAGCGACGACGAGTAGGAGGTCGTAGTCGAGCGAGCCGTCCGTGTGGGTGCGGTTGCGGCACCAGACGGGGAAGCGCAGGTCGTAGCAGGTGATCAGTCGTATGCGCCAGCCACGATAGGTGACGATGTCGTAGCCGTCGCCTGGCGTGAGTCGACGGTCTTCGCCAGCCATGGAGAAGAGGTGCCGCTTGTCCTGCGCATAGATCGATCCGTCGGGGAGCATGATGTAGGCGCGGTTGTAGTAGTGTGTCGGCTGCGTCTCGTCGTCCCAAACGAAGGCTGAGGAGGCGATCGCTATCTGATGCTCCTGCGCCAAGGCACGCAGACGCTCCAGCTCAGCCCCTTGCCAGGGACGAGCCGACTGAGCCACCTTGAGGTTGAAGCCCGTGAGCATCACCTCGGGGAAGACGACGAGGTGCGCCCCCTCTTCGACCGCCGTGCGTATGTCCTCCGCCATAAGGCGAAGGTTTGCCTCGGGATCTGTCCAGACGATGGGACGCTGTGCGAGGAAGATCTGTAAAGCTTCGTGCTCCATATCGAGGACTCCTTATGACTCCGCAAAGAGGTGAGGCTTCTTTGCTTGGTCGGCGTGGTACTTACTCCTTATATATAGTATGTCCTTGTCGAGGTCGCCCGTTGGGACAAACTGCTCGAAGATGCCCAGCACCTTACGCTTATAGTCGATGACGGCCAGCTGTATGGGTACGCCAGCCTCCTCGGCGATATGGTAGAAGCCTGTCTTCCACCTATCCCGAGCCTTACGCGAACCCTCAGGTGTGATGGCCACCGCAAAGTCGTCCTTAGCTCGAAAGCGATCTACGACCTGCCCGACTGTATTGCCCTTGCGACTACGATCTATCGGGATGCCTCCCATTGCCTTAAAGATCCAGCCGAGTGGCGGGACAAAGAGCTCTTTCTTCATCAAGAAGTGCGCTCTCTGTTCCACCGCTTTGTAGTATAGCTTGCCCCATATAAAGTCCATATTGCTCGTGTGGGGAGCTATACAGATGACACTCTGGCGTGGATAGGTGGCTGGCTCGAGGAGCTGCCAGCCACACCAGCGCAGTATGAGACGTGCTAGCTTCATACGGCAGACTAAGCCTCGGGAACTAACAGCTCATCGCAGAGCTTGTTAACCTCACCCTCGATCTCGTTGGCGAAGTGCGTGTACTCCTCCCGGAGCTTGCGGTAGTAGTTGCGGACGAGCTTAGGCTCACCCTTGCCGTCTGTGTGTGTGAAATGCGAGCGACGAAGTCTCTCTCAGCATCGATCACCTTCATAATGAGCTGCTCGATGGCGTACTCACGCTCCTCGGGAGCTACGGAGTAGAGGATAGATAGGTCAAAGAGCATCTCCTCGACCTCTGTGTGTATTGCTTGCTTTAGTTTTCTACGACTTGCCATAGTTAAATTGGTTAGTTGGTTCTTAGCTTACGAAAAATATGATGAGCATCTGTGCCGTCAAGACACGGAGGAACATCGTCAATGGGTAGACTGTCGCATAGCCCACGGCGGGTGCATCCTCCTCGGTGAGTCCGTTGGCGTAAGCGAGTGCAGGGGGATCGGTCATACTACCAGCCATCACGCCAGAGAGGGTGAGATAGTTGACCTTAAAGAGCTTCTTGCCGAGGAAGCCGACGACCAGCATCGGTATGATGGTGATGATAAAGCCGTAGCCGACCCAGTGATAGCCCCCATTGATGATCGTATCAACGAAGCCATCGCCTGCGCCAATACCGACACAGGTGAGGAAGAGCGCGATACCGATCTCACGGATCATGAGGTTGGCACTTTGTGTCGTATAGGTCACGAGACCAAACTTAGGTCCGAAGTTGCTCAGCAGGATAGCTACGATGAGTGGACCGCCCGCTAGGCCTAGCTTGACAGGCTGTGGAATGCCCGGGAAGATAAAGGGAATAGAGCCAAGGAATACACCGAGTGCGATACCGATGAAGATACCGATCAGGTTTGGCTCGTTGAGATGCTTTTGCGAGTCACCGACCAGCTCACGCACCTTGTTGACAGAGGCGTCCGAGCCTACGACTCGTATCTGGTCACCCATCTGCAGGCGCATACCGGGATGTGCTACGAGATCTACCCCAGCACGGGTCACGCGGGTCACGTTGACACCATAGATCTGACGTAGTTGTAGCTCTCCGAGGCGCTTGCCATTGAGCGTTTTCTTGGTGATCGTATACTTGTTACTGATGAGCTTTGACTCTGTGGGGATCCACTTCTTACGGTCTATGTCGATGCGCTGTCCGAAGATCGCCTCCGTATGATCCAGCTCGTGAGGCTGACCGATGACGAATACGCGGTCATGCTCCTGCAGGATGGTGCTCCCGGTAGCGACCGTGATCTCCTGCGTCTCATGATTGTAGTGTCGTGAGATGACGATGTCGCCATGCTCGAAGTAGCTCGAGAGTAGCTCCATGATAGACTTGCCAAAGATAGCGGGGTTTGCCACGACAAAGGATGCAGCTTGCGCTCCATGCTCTCCAGCCTCATCTTGTGATGCAAACTCCTGTTCCTCTTTGCGTATATTGACCCGCAAGACGGCGCGTACGATCATCATCGAGAGGATGATGCCGATCACACCCAGCGGATAAGCGACCGCATAGCCCATCGCTATGGAGGGGTCGGATGTGCCCATGATGTCTGTGTAGGTCTGCTCAGCAGCACCTAGACCTGGCGTGTTCGTCACAGCTCCCGAGAGGATACCCACCATGGTTGACATAGGTAGTCCCGAGAGGTACTTGATAGCAATGGTGATGCCCACGCCGAGTAGGACGACTAGGACGGCTAGTAGGTTGAGCTTCAGACCGCCCTTCTTAAGTGAAGGGAAGAAGCCGGGCCCCACCTGTAGACCGACGGCATAGATAAAGAGGATCAGTCCAAACTCCTTGACAAAGTGTAGGACTCCTGGGTCAATCTGCATCCCTAGAGCACCAAAGAGGATACCCACGAAGAGCACCAGCGTGACGCCTAGGGAGACCTTGCCGATCTTGATGCGTCCTAAGAGCATCCCCACGGCGATGACTAGGGCTATCAAGAAGACAGAGTGCGCTATCCCCGTGCCGACAAATAAGTTTTCAAACCAGTTCATTGTACAATAAGCTTTTTACTTGATGTGATGTAGCGTGTATAGTAATAAGATGTGTGCGTCACAAGAAGCTTGTAGAGAGGTGGCTGATATGTTACTTCCCCTTGAGTAACTGATGATAGGTAGTCAAGTCTCCTAGGAGCGACACAGCGCGTTGCGCCACTTTATCGCGAGACATATAGTACTCGAGCCTACCTTCGTCGTAGTAGCAGCGTGAGAGGATCTCCATGTTGAGATAATCACGAATGAAGCTCTCGTAGGTCTTCATCAGCCGAGGCGTGTCGGCCTTGAGACTTTTCTGAAAAGTGGCAAACTCGTCCGACACCTCGTCGTAGCGCTGCTCCCCCTTGAGTGCTTCCTCCACCTTCTTGACCAGTTCGTCTGCGATAGACTTAAAGGTAAAGCCGCTCTCTATCACCTTCTGCTTGTAGGCTGCATACGCCTTGTCTCCGAGGTCGAAGCTCCTGAGCGTACTCCGCTCGGGAGCTTTGTGCGTCAGTAGGTAGTCGGTGACAAAGTCATAGGTGATCGCATCAAAGAGCAGGGTGCCTAGCAACGAAGGGATCGAGTCTGACGGGCAGACGATGTCGGGCATGATACCTCCGGCGGCGTAGACGGTGCGTCCGCCCGTGGTCAGGTAGGGTGTGCCCAGCGAGTCGGTTGCATTGACCTGCTTAGCACCTCCACG
>CAMCJO010000212.1 GCA_945875135.1 uncultured Porphyromonas sp. | reverse complement strand
GAAAGGAGGGTATCGGACGAATTTCCCCGTAAAGATATGTAAATAGAGATTAGAGATTAGAAGTTAGAGATTAGGGGGGAGGGAGAGGGGCTAGTGGCACTAGTGCTCCTAGTAGGTCTAGTGCTTCTAGAGTCTCGTGTCTAATCTCTAACCTCTAAACTTCGCAAATCGGCAACAGGTCTCGCCTTGATCTACGTCCCGTGTGTTCCTACGGTGGCTTACTCATCGGGCTAGCCGAGAGAGCCAGCTTCACGCTGCGATTTCGTATCTTTGTGGCGTCTATCAATTTATATAAGAGCGATGCCTAAGAGACTTATCTCCACCCTTTGTCGGTCAGCACTGCTGTTGCTAACGCTATTCCTCTTTAGCCAGTGCGGAGCACGTAAGGCTACACCACGGCGGCCGCATGTCGAGCTACCCGAGTGCAGTATCAGTGATGACGCTTACTCGGTGCCCCAGCTGCCTGGAGCTGAGATGCGTGCTGTGTGGCTTACCTCGATCTTTGGACTAGACTGGCCGAAGGTCTCAGCCGATACTTACCCTGGTATGGTACGGCAGCAGGAGTCGCTCGACAAGATGCTAGATGCTTTTGTGCAGGCGGGGATCAATACGGTCTTCCTACAGGTGCGTCTGCGTGGTGATCTGCTCTATCCGAGCAGTCTCGAGCCGCTCTCGCCTACGGTCAGCAAGACGGGTGCGCTACCTAGTGGCTACGATCCCCTTCGGTACGCTATCGATGCGTGTCATCATCGCGGTATGAGTGTACATGCCTGGATGGTAGTCTATCCGCTAGGTACGAATGATCATGTGCGCTCGCTGGCTAAGCAGGGTAAAGGCTTCTACGCCGCGCATCCTGAGATGTGTCTCCGACAGGGCAACGCTTGGTTTATGGACCCCGCACAGCCTGCCGTACGTACCCACATGGCGCAGCTGGTACGCGATTTAGTCACGCGCTATGATGTAGATGGCGTACACCTAGACTATATCCGATATCCTGATGGACCAAAGAAGTTTGACGACCTCAAGAGCTATCAGCGCATGAACCCTAATCGACTCCCCCGTATGGAGTGGCGTGAGGCGAATGTGACAGCCATGATAGACACGCTGCACCGCACGCTGCAAGAGGTGGCTCCCGAGGTGGCACTCTCTACAGCTTGCATCGGTAAGTATGAGCAGCTACCCAAGCCAGCTCCTGGGGGCTACTTCTGCAAGAATGATGTGTCGCAAGATCCGCTCGTATGGTTTCAGCGAGGCATCGTGGACTTTATCGTGCCAATGATTTATTACAAGGATGGGCACTTCAACTACTACATAGCAGACTGGGCTAAGCGCATCGCTCCTCACGGACCAGTCGTAGCTGGACTAGGCGTCTATCGGCTTTATGACAACTCGCGCTGGCAGCTACAAGACATCTACAATCAGCTCGACACGGTGGCTCATTATGGTCTCTCAGGGGTGAGCTACTACCGCGCTGAGCAGTTCTTGCAGATGTACGATCAGCTACCCGCAGAGCGTCAGGATCAGCTCCTCTTGCCGACACGTCGTCCCGCCTTCGGAGCAGAGCCTCGCATCCCCTTTGGTATGGCACAGGTAGAGGAGATCATAGATCAAGGGGAGCACTTGACTATCTCGTGGGGCTATGACCTTCAGGAGCCGACGGGGCACACCTTCAATCTCTACTATCGCCTCTACGGGTCGCATCTCGACTGCCCACTGGTGCTACTAGGACAAAACCTCTCAGGTCGCTCGGCAACCATCTCGCGAGACTTCCTGCCAGAGGATGTCTTGATCGAGTTCTTTATAGAGCCGACTGTCTTCAGCGGACATACGGGCCGACTCTCTGCTGGGGCACTCTACTACAACTCCGATGAGCTAAAGAAGTAGTATGTGGGGGCTCTACCTGCATATCCCGTTTTGCCCCACACGGTGCATCTATTGCGACTTCTACTCGCAGAGCGACTTGTCGCTACAGAGTGCCTTCGTAGAGGCTCTCTGCCGTGAACTGACGATCTACCACGACCGTGAGCAGTGGGCTACAGCTCCTCGCACCATCTACCTGGGCGGGGGTACGCCTAGTAGCCTTCCGCTCCCGCTCCTAGAGCGACTGATGCAGCATATCCGCTCGCTATGGCCGCTGGATGAAACAATCGAGATCACCCTCGAGGCAAACCCCGAGGATGTATCGCCTGAGTGGGCCGATGGGGTGGCGCAGCTGGGTTTCAACCGCATCAGCCTAGGTGTGCAGAGCTTCAGCGAAGAGACACTACGCTTCTTACAGCGTCGCCACTCTGCTACACAAGCCGAGCTGGCGATCAGCTATATACGACAGGCGGGCATTAGCAATGTGAGCATCGATCTGATCTTCGCACTACCTAAAGGTTATGAGCAGCACTGGTCCGAGAGCTTGGCGCATGCATTGACACTGCCCGTGACGCACCTCTCCGCCTATGGCTTGACCTACGAGCGTGGCACACGGCTGGATCGTATGCGGGAGCGCGGAGCGGTGATCCCCTCGAGCGAGGAGACCTACGTGGAGCAGTACTATACACTGGTAGCAGCTTGTCAGGAGGCAGGCTTTACGCATTACGAATTGTCTAACTGGGCCCTCCCTGGCTTTGCCTCTCAGCACAACAGCGCTTATTGGGATGGCACGCCCTATCTGGGTCTAGGTCCTAGCGCACATAGCTACATGGCGGGGCATCGCTGGTGGAACCTCTCCGACATACACCTATATATAGAGCGACTGCAACAGGACACACTCCCCATAGCTGATGAGGAGTGGCTCACACAGACTGAGCTATACGAGGAGTGCATCATGCTGGGGCTGCGCACTAGTTGTGGTATAGACCTCCGTCGACCCATGTTGCAAGGAGCCCCGCTTATGGAGCGTGCCACCCCATGGATCAAGCAGGGTCTACTCACCCACACTGCCGATGATCACTTGCGTCTTACCCACGAAGGTTTGGTTTGGTGTGACCGCATCTGTGCGGCACTCTGCTAGCGCACTGTCGCTCTGCTTCTGAGGTGTCGTGTGGCTAAAGTGGGGGAGTAGGGGAGCAGTATGAGAGGCCCATTTTACCTAGGTTAAGGTATTGACGGGCGCAGAGATAGCGTCTACCTTTGCAAACAGAAATACCAACATAATGTTTCAAAGCAAATGAAGAATACCGGACTATATTTCGGCTCCTCTACGGGCCATGTCGAGGGCATCGCAGATAAGGTTGCCCAGCTACTAGGGATTGACGCAGCTGATGTGCACAACGTAGCAGATGCTACGGCAGAGTCTGCTATGGAGTATGACCTCCTCATCCTCGGCTCCTCTACTTGGGGCTATGGTGACCTGCAGGACGACTGGGAGGGCTTCCTACCCAAGCTTGCTAAGCAGGATCTCTCGGGCAAGCAGTTTGCCGTCTTTGGCACTGGCGACTCAAGCAGCTATCCAGACACTTTCTGTGATGCTATGGCAGAGATTGCTGAGCAGATCACAGCTGCTGGTGCCACGCTCATCGGGCAGATCCCCGCAGAGGGCTATAGCTACGAGGCTACACGCTGTGAGGTGGACGGTCAGCTCGTCGGCTGCTGTCTAGACGAAGACAACGAGAGTGACGAGACGGATGATCGTCTCGATACGTGGGTACAGGCTATCAAAAAGGCATAACGCATATCTGCGAGGCTTACTTCATAATCTTTTTTCTGTTAGTTAAGTGTGTATGTCGACCGAGTGGGTGATGCTGAGTGATAAGGTTTACGAGTTTCAGAAAGGGATACGTCCTTTATTTCTCTGTACCGTAAGCAGAGAGGTAGCACCTCTCCTGATGAGACGCTTGGAGCGTGCTGGCATAGCTTACCATCTAGAGGAGATCTCTAGTGTGTCACCGCGTGTCAATCTCTTCTTTGGCAAGGAGCTATGTATCGCCATTATCTCTGAGATGGTGAGAGGGCGATCCCTGACGACGCTCTCGCCTGAGGAAGACTTTATCCTCGGCACCCTACTCGGCTACGACACTTGTCAGCAGTGCGAGCGCTATCAGCGACGTAAGCAGAGCGCAAGCCAGATGACCGCTAGCTAACGCGAATTGGCGTCACATAGTTAGACCGTTGGGTGATGGCGTAGTAGTCTGATCTACTCGTCATCACTCAATTGTTTTGTGGCGGGGGATTATTTGCAGTATCTATATTTTTCGTACCTTTGCACCACGTTTTAGCCC
>CAMCJO010000211.1 GCA_945875135.1 uncultured Porphyromonas sp. | reverse complement strand
GGAGCAACGGGTGTGGACTCCTTAGAAGTGTCGCTCTCGGGCTCCTTAGACGCAGCCTTTGCAGAAGGCTTAGGGCTCTCTGCGGGCTTAGTCTCGGCCTTTGTCTCTTTAGTCTCGGGAGCTTTCTTGGTCTCCTTAGTCTCCTTGGCTGGCGTAGCGGCCTTCGGCTGCTCAGCGGTCGTGCTAGCCTTCGTTTTGGTAGGCTCCTCCGGTTTAGCCTCCTTCTGCTTAGAGGTCGCTGTGCCTTTGGCCTTGCTAGTCTTAGCTGCAGACTTCGTCTTAGCTGGCTCCTCCTGGGTAGCCGCAGATGTTTTGCCCGTAGAGGCTGAGACGGGGTTGTTGTGCTTGTCCAGCTCTATACGTCCCACGACGTTGAGCTGTGAAGCACTGGTCGTGGTGGGGATGTCTGGCTCTGCCTGGGCCTTCTTAGCTGCTGAAGCTTTAGCCTTGGTGGGTTGCTCCTCGGGGCTATTCGCTTCGGTCTTTGCTGTCTTGGCAGGCTCCTCTGCTTTAGCCTTAGGCGCACTCTTGCTGCGGAGAAACTTCTTCTTGGTTCTTTCCACAGTCTCCTCATCAAAGGTCGGCGTGAAGTCACGCAAGACGAGATTAAACTCATCCTCCGTGATGCGTGTGTTGGGGTTGTTGTCTACCTCCTTACCCTTGTCGTTAAGGAAGGAGACAAGCGTGTTGACTCCGATGTTGAGTTCTTTGGCTAGGCTAAACAGTTTTATGGACATATATTTCTCTTGATTGCTCGTCTACGGGTGGAGGCTGGTATTTCTTGTCGTTATCATATAGTCACGGTCACCCCCTATACTGTGACTAGCTAGTAGTGTGCTTCTGCTTACTCCTCGGTGGCTTCGTCTTCCTTGAGATCTTCGATGATCGCCTGGGCGATCTCCTTTTGCGTAGGCACGGGGCTCTTGAGCAGGTCGATGTTTTCCTGTGGTAGCCCCATCTCCTCTAGCTCCTCAAGGTCAAACTCGGACGAGAGGATACGGATGACACGGTCGATGGTCTCTATCTCGAGATCGGTCTTCTTAAGCAGCTCTGAGCGAGATGTGGTCAGGACAGCACGAGCCGTGTTGAGACCTATGTCTAGAAGCATCTTGATGACCCAGTCCTCGATCTCATCGCTAAACTCGGAGAGGTAGATATCCTCCTCGGTCGTATCAGCTGCATCACGGAATACCTCAATCTCAAAGCCTGTCAGGACGGACGCGAGCTTGATGTTGCTGGCGTTCTTACCAATAGCTAGAGGCACATCCTCTGGACGTAGGTAAACCTCTGCCTTGGCGGTCTCTGGATAAAGCTCGATCGAAGAGATCTTAGCCGGACTCAGCGCACGCTGTATGAAGAGACTATCGTTTGCCGTGTAGGTGAGGACATCAATGTTCTCCCCATGTAGCTCCCGGACGATGCCACGTATACGGCTACCATTCATACCGACACAAGAGCCGACGGGATCGATGCGATCATCGTACGACTCGACGGCAATCTTGGCGCGAACGCCTGGGATGCGTGCTACACGCTTGATGGTGATCAGTCCGTCGGCTATCTCGGGGACGTTGATCTCGAAGAGACGCTTGAGGAACTCAGGGCTAGTACGTGAGAGCGTGACACGAGGGTTATTGTTCTCATTGTCTACACGAGCTATGACGGCATGGACGCTATCGCCCTTGCGGAAGTACTCGTCAGGGATCTGCTCGCTCTTGGGCATGATGAGCTCGTTGCCATCCTCGTCAACGAGAAGGGTCTCACGCTTCCACACCTGATAGACCTCAGCCGTGATCAGCTCTCCTACACGCTCTATAAAGGTCTGGTAGAAGTGCTCCTTCTGCAGATCCAAGATCTTGCTCGAGAGGGTCTGGCGTAGATTGACGATGGCGCGCCGACCGAAGGAGAGGAAGTCTACCGAGTCGGTCACATCATCTCCGATCTCAGCCTCGGGATCTATCTCAAGAGCCTCCGTGTAGGCTACCTGCTCGTTCTCCCGCTCGACAGCATCGTCGGCAACCACCTCGCGGGTGCGCCAGATCTCAAAGTCTCCGCTATCCGCATTGATGATCACGTCAAAGTTGTCGTCTGAACCAAACATCTTAGCGAGGATGCTCCGGAAGGAGTCCTCTAATACGTGGAGCATCGTCTCCTCGTCTATGTTCTTTAGCTCTTTGAACTCAGTGAGTAGAACCTTTAAGCTCGTTGCTTCTTTCTTTCTAGCCATATATGTATGTTGGGTCTCTGTCTGTGGGACTAGTATATCTAAGTAATGGTGGGGGAGGGGGATCGCTATCAGAGTGCCTTGTCTAGGTCGTACGAGATGCGCTTGAGCTGATCATGCTCGATGCGGTGTGGCTCGATGATCTGCTGCTTTTTCTTCTTCTTACCATCCTGTATGGTCTCTGTGCGCTCGATCTCTAGGACGACATACTCGGGGAGCTGATCGGCACCCCGAGCACCGACCTCTAGGAGCTTGCCGTGCCACTTCATGCCTGACGCATCGACCGCCTGCACGGGTGCCTCCAGATGACGTGTGTACTGCTCGTAGACTTGCCACGGATCGGAGAGACTGGGCGACGACATCTCGAGGGCGTAGTCCTCCTCCTGGTCACGATCGTGTAGCTGCGTGATGGCTCTAGAGACCTCGACACAGCGAGAGATGGGCAAGCCTCCCATGGCATCGATCACTACGCGGATCTGATCACCTGGGCTACTAGTTATCTCCACGACGAACTCGTCCTCGTGGAGCATCTGCTCTATTTCTGTGCGGAGTACTGCTAGATCTATCATGATACTCGATGATTTATATACAAAAAGGAGGGAACCGCTGTCGCATGGCTTCCTCCTCCATACCTAAGCTGAGTCAACTGCTCGTGAGCTGTACGACCTCAACCAGTTCATTACGATGCAAAGATAGTAATATTTCTTCAGATAGCACACTATCTACCCGATTCGAAAATCTTACGAGTAACGATTTGTAGGGACGCACGGTCGTGCGTCCGTCCCTGTCAAGGGTTACAATGTCCAGATCATACGTTTTACCGTTCGACAACGGACGCCCTCTCGCTAGACACTCTCGAGCGTCCCTACACAGGGGCTATCCGAAAGATTTGCGGAGTCTCTACCTGATGCAAGGTAAATAATCCAGCGTGCCACTAAGGCAATGACGGAAGAATGAAAAATGTCAAGCCCCTCTACCTCACAACCCTTACTAAACGAAGGGATAGGAGGCGGAGGGGCTGCTGTATTGTGTAGCGTAGAGCTTAGCGATGTGTCACTAAGTGATGACTACTCGTGTGCCGCTACAGAGACGAAGCTACGATCTCCTCTCGTCTGAGTGAAGACGACCGTACCGTCTGTCAGTGCATAGAGGGTATGATCCTTGCCCATGCCCACGTTCTCACCTGGGTGGTGCTGCGTACCTCTCTGACGTACGATGATGTTACCAGCCTTACAGGCTTCGCCTCCAAAGATCTTAACGCCTAGGCGTTTGCTTTCGGATTCGCGTCCGTTTTTGGAGCTTCCTACACCTTTCTTATGTGCCATGATTCCTTAGAGTCTTTAATTATCCTACGATTTGCTTTACTAGTATCTCGGAGAACTGCTGGCGATGGCCTCTGAGCTTGCGATAGCCCTTTCTCCGCTTCTTATGAAAGATCAGTACCTTCTCACCCTTGACGAGTGGAGATACCACCTCACATACTACCTGTGCGCCCTCGATCGTCGGGGCACCTACTGCGACTGCTCCGTCCTTGTCGAGGAGCATAACCCGGTCAAAGGTAACCTCTGCACCCTGCTCCGCCTCGCGGATATGATGCACGAAGAGCTTGCGACCCTCCTCTACCTTAAACTGCTGACCTTGGATTTCAACAATTGCGTACATTACGTTCGTCTGTTACTATTATTATATAGTCCCGTAAGGTGGCTGCCCACTATCGACGAGCTCTTGACAAACCTTACTTAGGAAGTAAATCGACTGCAAAGGTACAAAAAACTTCACACCCCGCAAGCGTACCCCCGCTGAGAATCGAACTCAGATCTAAAGTTTAGGAAACTTCTATTCTATCCGTTGAACTACAGGGGCCTCTGCATACCTGCACGCTGGCGTGTGCCACGGCTCTGTGCAAACCGCCTCGTACAATCGCCACCACAAAGGTACGCAATAAAAACGTACCGCCGCACACACCGCCCGCAATCTCAACTCCGCAAATATCACGAGTAACGATGTGTAGGG
>CAMCJO010000210.1 GCA_945875135.1 uncultured Porphyromonas sp. | reverse complement strand
AAACTCAAACATCCTCTGCGAAACTTGTGTTGAGAGGAGAATTGTCTATGGATGATATTGCAGATAAGGATAGTATTCAAGATTTTGCTCGCAGTCGCCATGGAATATATCTTGATGAAGCTAATAATGCATATAGATATAATATAACATATAGGACACAGAATGAAAGGGGTGAGCCTGAGGAACGAACAGTCCCCTTGGAAGTTGATTTGGGAGATATGAAGCTAATACCAAATATCGTAATTCCAAACACTTGCATCGATGAGGACAATTATCCACATTTTGAAAATATGAGGAGGTTTTGCGATGAAGAAATTGAGCAGATTTTGGAGGAAATTAAAACGTATTGAGCCGAATAATGCGATTAATCAAATCCATAAAGAGGCATTAAACAGTTTGTGCTCAACAATAGATGGAAGCAAGTTGCATCAAGAAAGCCTTTGGCTTTTTCGAACTCTATGGTATGTTATACCAATCACTATTCCTATTATTGGTGTTTTTAGTCATAATGATGATATAGCTAAAAGCATAGATCGATTGAATGGTTTTATAGGAGTTGCAATTCCGTTTTTTGTCGGTGTATTCTTTTCATTATTTCTCGCTATCCCATCTAATGTGAAAAAGTTTGAAAATGGCACTATAGACAACAATACAAAAACAAACATCAAACGTGGGTACAAACAGATTGCGTCCATCATTCTGCACCTAATTCTAACATGCATATATATTGTGCTACTCTTTCTATTGAGTATCACGATACTTCCGCAAAATGTATACATTCAATTGTTGTATTACTTTTGTGTTGTCTTTCTTTCTGTTCAGTTTATAGTAGCTATTGCTTATTTGATAGCAAGATATTATTATTTATACAGAAGTGAATTCTGGGGATAGTTAGTCCAAATTTTATCTATAGTTTTCCTGGGGAATAGCATGTTTTTTGTTGCAACATCAAGCGTTTGTTGAAGAGATCATGCAGGATGAAGAAAAGTGAGAATCTCACTCGTTCTATTTCGTTCATCTATAATCTAATACTGAGGAAGCACCATTTCTCGCCTATTCTCAGGTATATATCACCTTTTACCTGTTTCTGTAGCGAAGCATACGGCTCTCCAGCTCTTAAGTGCTAGGTACTGCATCATAAAGACAGGGAAGTCGCTCTGCTTAATCTCTGCCCCAATCAATAGGTCGCTACAATTCCAAACGGGTGGCTCATAAATCATTATATTTGGTCTCTCCATAATCACAAATATTGCTGTCCGGTAAAAGTTTTTTGAGGGGGAGAGATAGGGACTGAAAAAAGGGCCGACTCCAAATAAGAGGAATCAGCCCTTTATGGTTACTTTTGCGATAAAAACAAACTACATCGTAACCATGCCCAAAAGTACGCATTTTACCGGACAGCAATATATTGGATTCCACCCTAATGTCTCTCTGCCTAGAGATGTACGACTGGGCTCTATACACGCACACCAAAGGCGCCGTCAAGATGCATAAAGTACTTGATTTTGAGACACTTCTGCCTGAATTCGTCTGTATAACCAATGGCAAGGGAGCCGACAATACGATTGCCAAAAAGCTCCACTTTGCCCGAGGCACCATCGTTGTAGCTGATCGAATCTACAGCGATACTGAACTCCTGAATCATTGGGACAGCACAGGGGTTGTTTTCATCGTCAGAGGAAGAGACAACATCCAATTTGAATCAATAAGGGAGAGAGATTTGCCTGATACGACGTCTCAAGAGATACTGATAGATGAAGAAGTGAGACTGACAGGCGTAGAGACAGCGAGCAAGTACCCTAAGAAGATTCGTAGGATAGGCATCTACAATGTTCAAGGAGGCTATACGATTGACTTGTATACCAATGACTTTAAGCATGCAGCCAGCACTATTGCAGCACTATATCGCTCACGTTGGAAGATTGAGATCTTCTTTAGAAACCTCAAGCAAAACCTGCACATCAAGAGCTTTCTGGGGACCTCTCAAAACGCTGTCGAGATTCAGATTTGGACGGCTCTGATTACGATTCTCCTACTTCAATATCTCAAGCGAATAGCAAAACACCCCTGGTGTCTCTCCAATTTAACAGCGTCATTGAGACTCAACACTTTCACCAAAATCGACCTCTTTGAGTGGATAAATGAGCCGTTTTCACCGCCTCCAGACGAACCCGAAATAGCATAGGGGGGATACCCCCGTTTTTACAGCAAGTGTCAAGGGGCGATTGACCCGCTTGACAGCTATTTCACACCCTTCGCCCGCCAAAAACGTTTAGGACACTATTGAAGTTGTACAGTTTTACTCATAAAGTTTTCCACGCACTAATTTTGGGGTGCGAAAAAGGGTGTAAACCACGTAACACGTTGATTTACACCCTTTACTGCGGAAGCGGGGGGATTCGAACCCCCGGTACGGTTACCCGTACGACAGTTTAGCAAACTGTTGGTTTCAGCCACTCACCCACACTTCCTTTTTGGGCTTTGCTGGCACAAAGGTACGACATTTATTTGACTTGACAAAATAGGCTTTGTAGGCAACTTCGCATAGGGCTAACTCCTCTGTGGGGGTGCTGGAGCTGTTTATCGTAGCTACTGGATCAGCTAGATCTCCCAAGCTTACCAAACGCTACCGCCACAGCATTCTCAAATACCCACGTGGGGATGGGCCTACTGCGCCCATCTCTTGCGCAGTCTTCACTTGGCGCACGTTGGTCACAGTGCGGCGGGGCTTGCATTTTTCGTCAAAAAGGGGGCCCGACGCTTTGATATATTCGAAAGTTATCGTACCTTTGTGGTGGCTTTGTGCTGAGAGTGCTCTCATCCCTCGAGTAGGGTCTCGGAGTCCTCAAGGCTTAAAAGGGAATCAGGTGTAACTCCTGAACAGTCCCGCTGCTGTAATCCTCGCAAAGCAGGCATCATAACCACTGCGCCATGTATAGTTGGTACGGGAAGGGATGTCTGTATGAGGTAAGTCAGAAGACCTGCAAGGCTTGAAGCGCTACGAGGTATAGCATAAGGAAATAACCGTCACTTTTCAGATCCTAGTCTGAGACTTCTATTCCCCAGCTGTACGCTCCTCGCTACTCCTAGCCGAGCGCGGCGGGAGATGTATGTTACAATGCGAGCGATGCATCTAGGCATCACACCACGATGAGTAATGCATGGGACATCTTGAGTGCCTACCAGCTTTCACTCTCAGCGAGCAGTAGCTGTGACACAACCTTCCGAGTCAAAAAGCTTTGATCACAGCGATGCACCTACGGGACTCTTTGGGATGCTCATACGAGACTAGATTAGGAGGACATTTACTTTAAATAGGGGAACGTTTTCGATAAAGTGATTGAGCAATGTCTTGCTACTACCCTCTCCATGAGTGCCATAAAGGTATGCGTGCTACCACAGCACCCGTGCCGCATGAGATCTGTCAGGTGTCTGATCGTCACAATAAGGGGAAGCATAAGAGCGGGCTCTCGTCTATGCCGTTGTCCCTATATGCACTACGCTAGTGCGTGCGAACTAGATCGGTCTGTGTCACCGCAGACTGCTAGCGGAGCAACCACTGTACATACTTATCACTTGAGGAGCAGCTGGAGGCTCTAGTCAGTCTACCCAAGGCTAGGAGATAGACCAATAGATCCTCTTGCCACCCCGAGCAAATCATGATGCGAGTCCTAGGGTGAGGTCACGACCTCGCTCCGTAAAGCCGAGAGGATCCGCTACTAAGGGACAGGTATGGTGCGTACCACTGGTCACAGGTTAAGTGTGTGTTGAAAAAGACCAGCAATGACCACCCTACTCTCCCACAAAGAGCGTCTCACCGTAGCCCACTCCCCTCTCTTCAGACGAGCATCGTGGTCACTGTTCTGCTCTAGGAGGGCTTTGTTGACTAGTTCAACGAGCTCTAGGGATGTCGCCGCAAGGCGCACTACCCTACTAGAAGCTATGCCACACGTTTGTGGTGGTATAGCGACCCCAAGAGCATCCGAATAGTTGAAGTCCACACGCAGTACTCGAGTACTTGTCGTGTGGACTTCTCTTTATATATGCGTCGGGGAAGGCGTCCGTTGTATCAAAGCGTGACTGCGCCCTGTAGGGACGCACGATAGTGTCGAGTCGGAGGGCGTCCGTCCTCAAACCAGCGAAACGATGCTGTAACTTTCGTTCTACAACGGACGCACGAGCCGTGCGTCCCTACAAAGGGTTACACGTATCATCGCTACACGTCTCGCGTTGACG
>CAMCJO010000209.1 GCA_945875135.1 uncultured Porphyromonas sp. | reverse complement strand
TACGCCCCGTGTGGACTTTCACCACAGATCTATGACATGCCCGTCATACAAAACATCCACGTGGAGATCGAGTTTTCCACGTGGATGTTTTTGTGAGAGGTCGTAACGCTTCGATCCGCTCGTGTGACTTGTCGCTGTCTCTCGCTCCTAAACAGACCGTTACTCCTTGAACTGTATCTGGTAGAGCTGGGCGTAGAGTCCGCCGCGCTCGAGCAGCTCTGCGTGAGTGCCCTGCTCGACGATCTGCCCCTCCTGCATGACGCAGATGAGGTCGGCGTGCATGATCGTGGAGAGGCGGTGGGCGATGACGATGGTGGTGCGGTCGCTGACGAGACGCTGGATAGCCTCCTGGACTAGTTGCTCGGAGACGTTGTCGAGTGCCGAGGTCGCTTCGTCGAGAATGAGGATGGGCGAGTCCTTGAGCAGAGCTCGTGCTATGCTGAGGCGCTGACGTTGCCCTCCACTGAGCTTGCTGCCGCCGTCACCGATGTTGTACTCGAGCCCCTCGGGGAGCTGGTCGATGAATTCGGTCGCATTGGCCGCCTCGGCAGCAGTGCGCACCTCCTCGTCGCTGACGGCGCGCTCCATGCCGAAGGTGATGTTGTTGCGTATCGTATCGTTGAAGAGGATCGGCGTCTGATTGACATAGCCTATGAGCTCTCTTAGTTCGCTGGCCCGTACCTGCCGTATGTCAGTGCCGTCGATGGTGATGCGCCCTGAGGTGACGTCGTAAAAGCGGGGCAGCAGGTCTACGAGCGTACTCTTACCGGCACCCGATGCTCCCACCAGCGCGACCATCTGACCTTTGGGTATGGTGAGCGACAGGTTGTGCAGTACCCACGGCTCTTCGTAGCGGAAGGAGACATCTTCGTAAGAGATACTCCGCTCAAAGGTAACGGGTAGCGGCTCCGCGGGATCTGTGATGCGCTCGGGGTAGTCGAGGATGGTTTGTATGCGAGTCATCGAGGCGAGCCCCTTTTGGATCGAATAGGAGGCACGGCTTAGCTCTTTGGCGGGATTGATGATGCTGTAGAAGACTACGAGGTAGTAGATGAAAGCATCGGCCGTGATGGTGCTATCGCCTGCAAAGATCAAGTTACCGCCGTACCAGAGGATGATCGCAATGGCGGTGGTGCCGAGGAACTCGCTCATGGGGTGCGCTAAGCCTTGCCTAGCATAGACCTGCGAGATGGTGCGTCGATACTGTTCATTGGCTTTAGTAAAGCGGTCAGAGATCTGTTGCTCCGCATTGAACGCCTTGATGATGCGTAGCCCCGAGAGGGTCTCCTCAACCATGCTCATTAGTCGCCCCCACTGCGTCTGCCCCTCGAGGCTGTCTCGCTTGAGGCGCTTGCCCACGGCTCCCATGACGTAACCGGCTATCGGCAGGACGATGAGGACGAAGAGGGTGAGCTCCCAGCTGATCGCAAAGAGCGCCACGAGGTAGATGATGATGAGGATAGGGTTCTTGATGAGACTCTCTAGGAGGTTGATGATGGAGTACTCGATCTCGGCAACATCTCCCGAAAAGCGTGCGAGGAGGTCGCCTTTGCGCTCTTCGCTGATTAATGAGATCGGCAGCCGGAGGAGCTTGGCATTGAACTCATTGCGCAGATCCTTGACCACGCCTGTACGAATCGGCACGAGCATATAGATGCCACCATAGGTGACGCCAACCTTGATGAGTGTCATGACGACGAGGTAGATGCAGAGGAGGAGGAGCGTGCGAGCGGGGCCGTACTGCTGGATGAGCTGGTAGACGTAGTAGTTGAAGTTGCCCACGATATAGTCTATCGCCACGCTCCATTCCGAGGGGCGTAACCAGTTGATGCCATCGAGCGCATGGTAGACGGGTGTGGTCTGATCCATGCCAAAGAGGATGCGCAGGATTGGCATGATAAGCGAGAAGGCGAGCAGGTTGAGCAGCGCCGAGAGTATGTTGGCAATGATGCCACCTGTCACGTAGTGACGGTAGGGGCGGATATACTTGCCGAAGAGCTTGAGGAACTGTCTCACGGGTTGGTTGGCTGGCTAATTACTACTGTTGGATCTCCTCCTCGTACTCCATGAGCGCAAACTCGGCTTCCTCCCACTGAGGAGTGATCTCTTGGATCTCTTTGTTGACCTGGGTGTACTGATCGATGAGCTGCGGGGTGGCTGCCGTGGTTATCTGCAGCTCTAGCTCAGCAAGGCTTTTCTTGAATTGCTCTAGCTGCTCACCGAGGCTCTCGGCAGTACGGCGTAGGGTGCGCAAGCGCTTCTGCTGCTCTTTCTGCTGCTGGTAGTCGAGCTGGGGCTGAGCTTTGGCCGCTGGCTGTTGGTCGTTAGCCTTTGGCTGTTGGCTGTTGGCTGTTGGCTGTTTGTCGTTGGTTGAGGGCTGTTGGTTTAGCTCTTCGTGGAGGGTGGCGAGGTAGCCATCGAGGCCGTCCATGCACTCGCGTACGGCTCCATGGCTAAAGGAGAAGATGCGGTCTACTAGCCCCGAGAGGAAGTAACGGTCGTGCGAGACGACGATGACAGTCCCAGGGAAGGCTGCGATGGCTCGCTTGAGGATCTCTTTGGTTCGGATGTCCAGATGGTTGGTCGGCTCGTCGAGGATGAGCAGGTTGGCCGGCTCTAGGAGCATCTGCATGATAGCGACACGAGCGCGCTCGCCACCACTGAGTACGCTGATGGGCTTGTCGGCTACCTCCCCGCCAAAGAGGAAGGCACCCAGCATATCATTGATATGTAGTCTCATATCGCCACGCGCCAAGCTGTCGATAGCCTCACGGATGGTCTGGTTGGCGGGTAGCTCCTGCGCCCTATTCTGAGAGAAGTAAGCGACCTCTACGCCATGCCCTATCTGGAGCTTGCCAGTGTACTCCTCTTGTCCCATGATGCAGCGCATGAGGGTTGACTTGCCGGAGCCGTTCTTCCCGACGAAGGCGACCTTTTCGCCACGCTTGATGGTCATCGAGACGCCTCGTAGCACCGAGAGGGAGCCGTAGCTCTTGTCCAGCTCCTCGATGATGACTGGGTAGTCGCCACTGCGCCCCGCCATCGGGAAGGTGAAGCTGATGTGCCGTGTGTCTATCTCGTCGAGCTCGATCTCCTCGATCTTGTCTAGCTGCTTGATGCGGCTCTGCACCTGTGCGCTCTTCGTCGGCTTATAGCGGAAACGCTCGACGAAGGACTCGATGTCTTGGATCTTCTTCTGCTGATTCTCGTAAGCTCGCTTCTGCTGCTCCAGACGCTCCTCACGTAGCGTGACGTAGTGGCTGTAGGAGGTCTTGTAGTCGTAGATGCGTCCCAGCTCGATCTCGATGGTGCGGTTAGTGACGTTGTCGAGGAAGGTACGATCGTGCGAGACAAGCAGGAGCGTGACCCCACGGGCGATGAGGAAGTGCTCGAGCCAGTCGATGGACTCGATGTCTAGGTGGTTCGTTGGCTCATCGAGAAGGAGCAGATCGGGATTGCTCAGCAACACCTTCGCCAGCTCGATACGCATACGCCACCCGCCGGAGAACTCACGCGTCGGCCGGTCGAAGTCGCTCCGCTCGAAGCCTAGTCCGAGGAGCGTCCGCTCCATCTCGGCAAGGTACTGCGATGGGTGATGCATCTGTATCAGGTCGGTGAGATGTCCGTGACGTTCGATCAGCTCTAGATACTCGGGCGAGTCGTAGTCGGTGCGTGTCGCTAGCTCTTCGCTCAGACGGTCGTACTGATCGTTGAGCGACTGCACATCCTTAAAGACCTCCTCAACCTCCGCACGCAACGTGGTGTGGTCGACAAGCTCTTTGACCTGTGGTAGGTACCCTATGGAGAGATCGCGGGGACGGCTGACGGTACCGCTCGTCGGTTGCTCGATGCCGACGAGGATCTTCATCAAGGTTGACTTACCCGCCCCGTTATGCCCGACGAGTGCGACTCGCTCGCCTTTGCTGATGACAAAGTTGATTGAGTCAAAGAGGAGTTGCTTACCAAAGTCTACCGTAAGGTCTTGAACGGATATCATCAGCGTGTCTGAATAGTGTGGATGAGAGAATAAGCCTGATAGATGCCCAGCTCGCCTGCACGGCTCAGGTCATCTATCGCCTGCTCATGCTGCCCCTGCTGCTCGAGGAGCAGAGCACGATTGTAGTAAGCTTCGCCAGCTTGGGGCAGGAGCTCGATCGCCTTGGTGTAGTTTGCGATAGCTTGATCCGTATGTCCCAGCGACTGGTGCAAGTGCGCCCGATTGTAGTAGAGATAGCCTATCTG
>CAMCJO010000208.1 GCA_945875135.1 uncultured Porphyromonas sp. | reverse complement strand
TTCTTCTAGGTTATAGCTCCTCTCCAAAAAGTGTCGTCTGTATGATACCCCGCTCGCCATCGCTAGGCACTACCTGCTCTACAGATCTCTGAGAGATAGGCTCCTTCAGACCGATAGCATCCTCGTAGGGGTAGAGTCCCTCAGCATAAGCCTTCACGAGGTAAGCATGCGAGAGCGGCTTCTTCGGATCGTCCACATCGGTACTACTATTATAGTCTAGTAAGATGATCGTCTTGCCAGCACGGTCAGCAGCCCGCAGGCGCTCTATGATCCATAGCACCTTGTGCTCTAGCACCCAGCGATAGGTCGGTAGGTAGATCTCACGCCGAGCTGTCATGTAGTCAAGTAGCTCCGAGCTGTTCAGCCCACGCTGATGCCCCCGTGGCGGTCCGAAGCGACGTACGCTCCGCTTCAGCCCCTTCATAGATCTCTTCTGGATTACCTCACGGTCTATGCCGACCGACTCAAAGACCTTGAGTCCCTGCCAAATTCCCTCTACCGAGGCACCCGTGGCAGGCGATGAGAAGGGTATCGGGATCCCCCCATGTGGATAAAACGGACTCAGCTTGACCAACGGCTCCTCCGCCTGGCTCGTTATGTCCACGATAATCGCCCCTGGGTACTCCTGCAGTAGCTTCTCTTGCTTCCTGCGCCTATTCGCTACAATAATCATGTTGCTGTAATTCGTTGGTTAGCGCCAAAAGATTCGTTTACCAAACCTATCTTCCAGCTCCTCTCTAGTGGACTGGTTAAGATTATCGCATCCATACAAAGCACTTTGTCCCATAGAGGTGACAGAGTCGGGAATCGTCAACGAGGTAAGACTCTCGCAACCTGAAAACGCTCTATCTCCAATGGAGGTGACAGAATTAGGAATCGTCAGCGAGGTAAGACTCGTACAGTGAGAGAATGCCGAATTACCAATGGAGGTAACAGAGTTGGGAATCGTCAACGAGGTAAGACTAGAGCAACTATCAAATGCGTGGACTCCAATGGCTGTGACAGAGTCGGAAATTGTCAACGAGGTAAGATTATAGCAATGCCCAAATGCGCTATCACTAATGTAAGTAACAGAGTTAGAAATTGTTACAGATGTAAGACTCCAGCAAAAAAAGAATGCACTGTCGCCAATAGAGGTGACAGAGTCAGGAATCGTCAACGAGGTAAGACTCTTACACCAATAGAAGGCACTGTCTCCAATGGAGGTGACAGAGCTTGGAATAGTTACCGAAGTTAGACTATAGCACTCACAGAATGCCCAATCTTCAATGGAGGTGACAGAGTTTGGAATCGTCAACGAAGTGAGATTCTTGCACCAAAGGAATGCTCTGTCGCCAATGGCGGTGACAGAGTCGGGAATCGTCAACGAGGTAAGTTTTTCGCATCGTGTGAATGCCGAATTACCAATGGTTGTGACAGAGTTTGGGATTGTCAACTCAGAAATAGAACTGCCGAAAAATGAGTTAGCGAACGCACTATCACAGATTGCCGTGACAGTACTTGGTATCGTATAGGAGACTAGATCGTCAGGTGCTTTTAGTAGGCGCTTGCGGTCGGGGCTGAACTTGACGCCATACTCATCGATGTAGGCTTCGGCGAGGTCTTCTTTTGTGACTCTGGTGGAGAGTGGCACGACGACGGGCTTCTCGGGGCGGGTCGTGGAGAAGAGCTGGAAGGAGGTGGAGGCGAGGCTTTGCTCTGCGTGCGCTAAGACGAAGAGCCCTACAAGTTTGCAGAGATCCTTGTCCCCGACGAGCTTCCAGATCGCTTGCATCACCTTGCTCTGTGCTAAGTCGCGGTAGTCGTTGGCACTGAAGAGGAGACGGTCGGGAGCACCATACAGGTCGAGCAACTGCGAGTCCAAAGCGATGGCTCGTAGCGAGAGCGCAATGGAGGCTAGTGCAAAGTCATCGATCGTAGCGTCAAATAGCTCAGGGGTGCGAAACGGATGACGAAACTCCTCCGTACCTAGCGTTGGCGAACTTTCACCCTGCATACTGGGTACAAACATACCATCATAGTCAATCAGCGTGAGCATACCCGTGTCGGAGACCATAATATTGTCCGGCTTCACATCGCCATGGGCAAAGGGCTGACTGCGCAGGTAGGCTGCTAGCCGGCAGAAGCGGTAGCAGAGCATCTCCATAGCGTACGAGTCTCGATAATGCTCACGAATGTACAGCTCCATCGTACACCCCTCGACCCAATCCATCAGTAGTACAGGGAACTCCGACTCGCTACTCACACTGCTATCTACAAAGAGCTCACGCTCGTAGTATCGCATCGAGGTGAAGTAGGTCGTGCCAGCCACCTCCAGCTCCTCCTCGATCTTGCGATAAGCCTCTGCACGTCCCTCCTGCTCCTCGGTAAAGCATTTGAGCGCATAGAGCTGCCCCGTGCGAGGATCGCGCATCTTAAAGACCACGGCAAAGGCTCCGCTACTGCGGTACGGCTCACCATGCTCGTCCTGCACCACCTCTAGATGCTTCAACTGGTCTAGATTTTCACTCGCATGCGTGATCACACTGACGTACTCCGACAATAATGGGTACTGCATCTCTTTAGATTATCTCTCTATATGACACCTTCAATCGTTGCGCAAAGCAAAGAGGAAGGGGGTACATCCTGCTGAAACGCAATAGCAGTCGTCCCTCCCCGCCCTTGCCTCACAAAGGTAACACATTTGACCTATAAGGGGGGGGGTATACAATGAATGTCTTTCCGTCTTGCGTTTTATACCCTCAATAATCGCCCCTGGGCACTCCTGCAGTAGCTTCTCTTGCTTCCTGTATCTGTTCTCTGCAATAGTCATGTCGCTGCAATCACTTGTCAGGCCCTTTAAAAGATTTGATCTCCAAACCTATCTTCCAGCTCCTCTCTAGTGGACTGATTAAGATTATCACATCCAAACAAAGCTCCTTTTCCCATGGAGGTGACAGAGTATGGAATCGTCAACCAGATAAGGCTAGAGCACAAAGAGAATGCTTTGTCACCAATAGACGTAACTGAGTTGGGAACCATCAACAAGGTGAGATTTTCGCAACCTGAAAATGCCCCATCTCCAATGGAGATGACAGAGTTGGGAACCGTCAACGAGGTGAGGCTAGAGCAATCTGCGAATGCTCTATCTCCAATGGAGGTGATGGAGTTGGGAATGCAGTAAGAAGTTTGGGTAGAGCAGTAGGCTATGAGTCGCTTCTTATCAGCTGTAAAGAGGACATTGTCTTCCACATAAAAGTATGGAGATTGATTATCTAACTGTAGTTTTAGTCCTCCAAATGGATTATGTTGTTTTTAAGTGACAGAGTTTGGAATTTTCAACGAGTTAAGAATACTGCACTTATAGAATGCTCCATCTCCTATGGAAGTGACAGAGTTAGGAATCGTCAACGAGAAAAGTCTCTCGCAATATTTGAACGCACCATTTCCAATGGAGGTGACAGAGTCGGGAATTATCAACGAGGTAAGACTAGAGCAACTTGAGAATGCTCTGTCGCCAATGGAGGTGACAGAGTTGGGAATCGTCAACGAGGTAAGACTAGAGCAACTTGAGAATGCTCTGTCGCCAATGGAGATGACAGAGTCTGGAATCGTCAACGAGGTAAGACTAGAGCAATTCTCAAATGCACTATTGCCAATTGAGGTGACAGAGTCGGGAATCGTCAACGAGGTGAGACTAGAGCAACCACAGAATGCCCTATCACCAATGGAGGTAACAGAGCTTGGGATCGTTAACGAGGTAAGACTCTTGCAATCAAAAAATGCCCCCTCACCAATAGATGCAACAGAATTGGGGATTATATAAGAAGTTTGGGCAGAGCAGTAGGCTATAATTGCCCTCTTATCAGCAGTAAAGAGGACATTATCCTCCACATAAAAGTGTGGAGAGTGATTATCTAACTGTAGTTTTAGTCCTCTAAATGGATTAGCTCCAATCGTCGTAACGAACTTCGGAATCGACAACGAGATGAGACTAGAGCAACCTTCAAATGCGCAGTCTCCAATCGTTGTAACAGTGTCAGGAATAGTCAGCGTGGTAAGACCAGAGTAATTCTTAAAAGCTCTGTCTTCAATGGAGGTGACAGAATTGGGGATTGTTAACGAGGTAAGTCTAAGGCAACCTTCAAATGCTCTGTCGCCAATGGAGGTGACAGAGCTTGGAATCGTTAACGAGGTAAGACCAGAGCAACTCTCAAATGCCCTGTCGCCAATGGAGGTGACAGAACTGGGGATTGTTAACGAGGT
>CAMCJO010000207.1 GCA_945875135.1 uncultured Porphyromonas sp. | reverse complement strand
AGGGGTGGGTGCTTTAGTACGCTTCGTGTTGCACTTACTACTGGAAATTGCGTTGTAGTGTGCGACTGCTCAGACGTAACAGCTTGCAGACTTCCTCACTTGTAAGGTAAACCTCTCCGCCCAACATAGGACGTGCAGTAGCACAATAACGCTCCAGCTTCTTCAAGACGCTCTCCATAAGTTGTGCAAACATCTGCATTTGAGGGTCTTGTTGTGTAATGATTTCGTTCTCTGACATAGTTCATTCAGTGTTTGAGTTCAGTCTTTCTTTGCATTCAGTATCTCAGTGATGTCGCTCTCTTTATAGTAGCACTTATGCCCGACCATAGAGAACGGGATTTTACCCGTATCCCGATAGTGTTGCAGGGTGCGCTTGCTGATTCCGAGCCTACTGCATACGGCTTCATTGTCAAGCCATTCTTCCGTTTCGGGAGGACATCCGATAAGCCGTTCGATACGATGGATGAAATCTGCAAAGGAGGAGCAGTGTTGCACTTGACACTGGAATGTGCGCAGCCCTGTAGGAATATCGGGATTTTGCCCCATTCGATTCTTTATTTGTATCTTAGTGGAGGAGCTGAGAGGTGTTCAGCTTCTTTGTTTCATCCCCCCTATTAACCCGAAAACGTATGAAAAGAAACTTATTTGCAATAACCCTGCTCGTACTTAGTATGCTTCTTCAAGTCGCTTGTAATCAAGACAGCAGTCTAAAGCATAGTGAGCCAAATACGAAGAGTATCAATAGTCTCACAGCTCTCTACCCTAGTGCCACCGATGTAACCTGGCGCGTCAAAGGAGAGTACGACATTGCTTCTTTCAAGCTACCAGCCTTGCTACCCGACAGACGGGCACATCTCAGGGTGACAATGAGATAGATATGGAGGCGTGGTTTGTCTCACAAGACGGCTCGTGGCGCATGTCCAAGGAGAGCGAGATAGACTTCGGTCAGCTACCCGAAGCTGTGCAAAAGGCTTTTAAGCAGAGCATCTATGCCGAGTGGAAGGTAGACGATGTCGTATGCCTCGAGCGCGAGGGAGCCGAGACGCTCTATGTCATCGAGGTGGAGCAAGGCAATCAGGAGATGCATCTCTTCTATAGCGTTGACGGCATTCTCGTACGTACAGAGACAGACATAGACGATGACTACGACTACGAGGGTCAAATCGTGGGATCTGTGCCCAGCTTTGTACAGAAGTTTCTCCAAAAAACCTATCCCAATGCGCGCATCATAGAGATTGATGAGGAGGATGGCATGATCGAGGTAGAGATCTTAGATGGTCGCATACAGCGTAAAATCCTCTTCCAGCAGGACGGTACTTGGGTCTCCACATGTACAGAAGACATCTTACTGTCAGAGTTACCTGAGGCTGTACTCACGGCATTCAAGAACTCTGAGTATGCCAACTACACGATTGACGATATCGAGCATTTTATCACCCCTAACAAGGAGTTTTACCGCTTTGAGCTGGAGCTCAAGGGCGCGGAGGATATCAAGATTGATATTACCCTAGCGGGAGAGATCTCCATCGCTCCAAGTAAGGATCAGGACAATAATAAAGGCTCAAAAGGCTATAACCTGCCAGATGCAGTGCGACAGATCATTGAGTCAAAGTATCCTGGTGCCCAAATCAAAGATGTAGACTATAAGAATGGGCTGCTAGAGGTAGAGATCATCCATGAGGGTCGTGACAAGGAAGTATACTTCACAGACAGCAGCGTCTGAAGCTACACCAGCTGGGAGCTTTCCAAGCAGGAGGTACCTGCAGCGGTGCTGGATGCGCTAACCAAGGCTTACCCCAACGATGTTATTGATGATGACATTCACTTTGTTGAGACGCCACAAGGACAGTACTACGCCTTCGAGCTAGAGCGTGGCAACGACATAGAGGTCTTCATCACGCCAGCGGGCGAGATCGTGGATAGCCCTATACCAGGCATCAAGCTCTAATCACGTATCCTGCTACACCTCTCTCTCTGAGGTAGCAGACATAGCAAATGCAACAAGCGGGTGAGCCCTAACAGGTTCGCCCGCTGACGTATCTACCAAAAGGGCATCTCTACATCGGATGACTCATAAGATTTGCGGATAAAACGAAGCAGTCCCGCAAAGAGCCTACAGCGATGTAGTGCTCCCTGCGGGACTGCTTTATTGAGACTGTCGCATAAAGGCGAATCGCTGTGTTTATGCGAAGCTACTGCCCTGCAGCGACCCAAGCGACGCCGATCGTCTCGATGCCCGCTAGGGTTGCCTGCCCCATTGCTTGCCTTAGCTTGATGGTGTAGAGCCCTCTGAGTGAATCTACGGGGACGGGAGAGCGAGAGCCTCCGCAGAGCTACGATCCGAGCATCAGTGGAGCGTGCCGGGAGGCTCTAGTCAATCGTATCTATCGTACGATGAGCCATCCGCTATGCTCCTCAGCGATCACAAGGTACTTACCAGATGGATAAGTAGACAGGTCTATCTCTCCGTGTCCCAAGCCATCTGCCTGAATGGTTGCCATACGCTTACCCTCTTGCGTATAGATAGAGATGTCGCTGTAAGGCTTGAGACCATATACTCTGGCTAGGTCTCTTGCAGGATTGGGTGTGATCGTGAGTTCCTGTCTCTTAGTCGGATCAGCTATGCTATTAACACTGCGGAATGTGACGGTGATCTCTACATCCTTGGTGACTAGGTAGACTTTGTCTTGCGTTATGTCCTGATCTCCGACCTTGATGCTCTCCAGCTCATAGCCTTCGTTAGGTGTCGCCTCGACCTTTATCTCGGTAGCAAAGGGGATCCGCTCAGGGTCAGTCACGTCTAGGACTTTTGCTGTGCCACCCTCTCCGACAGATAGGGTCACGTGGAGGAATGTCGTATCGCTCCCCTCGTATGGGATGAGGTCCTTGGTCTCAGGGTTGAAGTCGTAGACGGTCCATCCCTTGGCGGTTGCCTCTGCTACTTGAGCTTTGAGGATTACGTTTTGCTCTTTGTCGCTATGCGTATTGACTGCAACCAGCTTGGCTCCCTCTTTTTGTAGCAAAGATGTCACGAGAGCCTGCATATCGTTGGGGTAGATGCGGTTCTCTATGCACCAGAGACTTTTCAACTCCAGATTGTGTGACAGATCTATCGTCTTTATCGAGTTATGCTCTACAGACATCACCTGTAGCTTAGGACAGTGTGACACATCGATCTCTTGTAGCTGGTTACTCTCAGCGGCTAGCACGGTGAGCTGCTCGAGCTTAGAGAGGTCTAGCGCGGAGAGCTGGTTGTTGTAGCAGTCTAGTCGTACGAGCTTGGTCTGTGCAGAGAGGTCTATATCCGTAAGCTTGTTGTTGGCTACGAGTAGCCAGGTGATAGCTACGTTTTTGGCTAGGTCTAGGTGCTCTATATTGTTAGTCCCCAGGTCTACAACCTTTACGTTGGGGCACCCACTCAGATCGATGGCTGTCAGCTGATTGTTGGCAGCCTTGAGCACTGTAAAAGAGGGGTGACTCTCTCCGAGCTTGAAGCTCTGGAGCTCGTTGTCAAAGCAATAAACCTCGTATAGGCTCTTGCATTTAGATAGATCCAGCTGCTGGAGCTTGTTTTGCTGGCAGTAGAGTCCCGATAGGCTCGTGTTGTCTCCTATATTTAGCTCTGTAAGCTGATTGTTTGAGCAGTTGAGCGTTTGTAGACATGAGATGCCAGATAGATCTATTGCGGTAAGCTTGATCTCTTGGCACACCAAGTCGGTTATCTCCCCCATGAGCTTGATGGTCGGCGAGGTCACCGTGTACTGATTGCCTGCGAAGGTTGATTCGCCCGTGGGGATGAGCCCCTCGATAATCGGGTCCTCCCAATCATCTGTCTCGAAGGAGAGCCAAATGGTGTCTCCGACAGAAGTCTCTGTGGTGAGCACGATCGTTGGAGTAGTAGTCTGTGTCTCATCGCCAGTAGTCTGAGCGGTAGCCAAGAGTGGCCATGTCAGAAGCAAGGCACAGAGTAATGTTTTCGTAGCTGTTTTCATGACTTATATCTGTTTTAAGTTGGTGTTATTGGTAGCTTACCCGTTGATAAGAATCAGTGAATGAAGGAGTAACTCGGACTATTCACAGGCAAATATACGTAATTGGATGGTACTATGCTACAAGCACTTATCGAACAAGTCTCACCGTGCGGGTGCAGGAAGAGACTGTTGCAAAAGTCAACAGTCTCAAGAGTGGTAGTGTGGTTGCGATCGTGTAGCGGATCTAGATAATCGAGTAGGTCGGGAAACGAAAGTTTTCTG
>CAMCJO010000206.1 GCA_945875135.1 uncultured Porphyromonas sp. | reverse complement strand
AATATGCCAGGATAGGTCTCCAGTAGAGGAATTAGTGGATTATATCTGCTCTAGCTTTGTTACGTCACAGAGCGGCTTTTGTAGGGGGCTTTGCGTGTGAGACGCTGCTAGGAGGGCTTTTGGTTGGAGCGCTGCGTGGCGCGGTGTATCTGGTAGGCGTTGAGGAGGTTTTGCCAGATGGAGTAGGCGGCCATAGCGACGGAGGAGAGCGGGTTGAGGTAGCTCTGCGCTAGCCAGATGGCGATGGTTGAGTTTTTCTGTCCTAAGCTCTGCCCGAGGGTGATGCTCTCGCCGAGGATTCGCTTGCTGAGCCACTTGCCGAGGACAAACTGAACGATGCAGGCGATCAGCCCCATGACGCCTAGCAGGATCATCGTCGGGATCATCTCTCGTGGCTCCTGTGCGATGAAGTATACCGTATTGGCCATGATGAGTGAGAGGCAGAGGAGCCAGACCCAGAAGCTGGCTGAGGGTATCTTCGTGAGTACCCGATAGACGGGCTTGACGCTGTAGCGAACGGTCCAAGCGACCAGTAGGGGCAGCGTGATGACTGGTAGCACGCGGTAGAAGATCTGCACAAAGGTGGCTCCGTAGTCCATCGCACTACTGCCGAAGAAGCCTAGCAGGAGTGGTGCTAAGGCGATGACCCCCACGCTGGTGAGCAGGACATAGGTGGTGCCTAGGGCTACATTGCCCCCGAGGAAGCCGATGACCACGGGCGATGCGGAGGCTGCGGGGCAGAAGAAGCAGATCATGAGTCCCTCGGCGAGGAGCGTGCTCTCGGAGATGCCCGAGTAGCGCACCAGTAGGTAGCCGCCCACGGCTAGTAAGATCTGTATGAGCTGTAGGAGGAAGTGGACGGGGCGTATGCGCAGGTCTCTAGGGGTGAGCTTGAGAAAGCTAAAGAAGAGCATCAGCATCAGCATATAGGGGATGGCGGGACTCAGCGTGGAGAGCGGGCGATAGCCCACGATGCCGATGAGTATGGAGAGGGGGAGACCGTAGTCTTTTAGTCGGCGCATGAAGCGTCCTCGTAGGTCTGCTATATTATAGTGTCTTATCATAGGGGAGTGGTATGGTTGGCTAAGACCGCCTGGGCATTGCGGAGGAGGTCTTCGTAGGCGCATCGTCGCATCGAGGAGCCTATCGTTAAGGTTTCGTAGAGCTGTGGGGTAAAGTTTGCTAGCTGCTCATAAGTTAGCTGGGCAATGGCGGGGCGGATCATAAAGTCTGGTTCGTCGTGCGGTGCGCAGTGCGCATTGTGCGGACAAACTGTCTGGCAGACGTCACAACCGAAGAGTCGATTGCCTAGACGCTCAGCAACGCCCTCGGGCCATGCGCCCCGATGCTCGATCGTCAAGTAACTCAGGCAGCGATCGGCGAGGAAAGTGCCATCGGCCTGTAAAGCTCCTCCCGGGCAACTGTCGATACATCTCCGACAGCGACCACAGTAGCTCCTATCTATCGTTGCGCCGTACTCTAGCGGTAGGGATACGACGAGGAAGCCATAGATAAAGAATGTGCCTAGACGAGGTATGATCATCATCTTCGAGCGTCCCTGGTAGGCTAGTCCGCTCTGCATGATCCAGTAACGCTCCAGTAGCGGAGCCGTATCGCAGCAGACACGGCCCGTGGCACTTTGGTCGATGTCAGACTGGATGAATGCGAGGAGACGCTCGAGCTTTTTGCGCACTACCTTGTGGTAGTCGCGTCCGTAAGCGTAGTAAGCTACTTGGGGTGCCTCTAGAGGTTGCTTGACAGGCGGGTAATAGCTCTGTGCCACGACGATGATCGACTTAGCTTCGGGGAGTAATTTGCGTGGATCTGCACGGACATCATCGTAACGCTGTAGATAGTCTAGGCCGGCGTAAGCTTCTCCCGTGATGGTCTGCTGATAAGCCTGCCACACCTCTGATGGAACGGCCTCGGCCGGGGCTAAGCCTACGGCACTCAAGCGTAGCTCATCGTGTGCATAGTGCACGATCAGCTCCGTCGGTGATAGCGATTGTTGGGTCATTTACCCCCAGAGGCATGTAATGCCTCGGCACCAGCTTCAAGACGCTGGAGGTGGCAGACGAGGAGCTTGCCCTCATCGTCTCGTAGGTGCATACCATTGCCCAGACAGTACTTCCAGCTCTTGCAGTCGGCACAGGGACCTGTCTTAGCCCACGAGCGATCACGATAACTCTCGAAGCGCTCCTCCCACACCTGCCACAGGTCGTCGTGATGCACGTTGCCCTGCTTGTGGTCAAAGCGAATACTCGGGCAGGCGCTGATAGAGCCGTCGCATAGGATAGAGGCTATGTTTACGCCTGCACGACATTGGTAAAACTGCTGACGCGTACGCCCCTCGAAGGCTCCCAGATAGCCCTCACAGCCATACTGCGCCTCGATCTCTCCCGCCTCGTTCGTCTCGATGATGAACTGCATCATCTGGTAGTACTGACTATCGGAGAGCTGGAGCTGCTTATTCTCCGCAGCACGCCCCACGGGGAAGATCGAGAAGAGTCGCCACCGCTTCACACCCGCATCCACCAGTTGCTGACGAAAGGCGGGGAGTGTATCAAAGTTCATCGGATTGACACAGGTCACCACGTCCCAGACCAAGTCTTCGGCCTGTGTGAGTAGTTGTATCGCCCGCCAAGCTCGCTCGTAGCTGAGCGGATGCCCACGCAGAGCGTTGTGTGCCTCGGCAAAGCCATCGAGGCTCACCGTCGCTGTGTGTAGTCCGGCACGGCGCAAGCTATCCAAGCGCTGCGCGTCGAGTAGCATCCCATTGGTCACGATGCCCCATGGGTAGCCACGACGGTAGAGCGCTAGCCCCGCCTCCTCGATGTCCTTCCGCACGAGTGCCTCGCCACCCGTGAAGATGACTAGTAGCTTGTTGGGGTCGACGTGAGGCGTCAGCCCATCAATGATCTGTATGAAGTCAGCGACCGATAGTTCGTCGACACCACTCTCCACGCGGCAGTCGCTGCCGCAGTGTCCGCAGTGCAGGTTGCAGCGCAGCGTGCACTCCCAGAAGAGCGTCGTCATCGGGTGGCGCCGCACATTATCCGCCTGCAAGATACGATGCAGGTCTAGTGCGATGCGCTGCTTGAATGCAGGACGTAAGAGCGTCTGCCCGACGGACTTATGTTTGCTCAGTTTCATTGACGGGATCACAAGGTATGACTTACTCCTGCTCCTCAGGGATCACTATCTGCTTGGGCTCGAAAGTTGTCGTAGGCGTGCCATACATCACCATGCCCATGCCCATGCCGTCTGGTCTAGGCCTGGGCTTGACGAGCGTAGTCGTGTCGGGCTGCTCCGCCTTGTCGCCTTCGCTCGTCCTATGCGTCGTGCGCGTCTTACAGCTGGAGAAGCCTAAGCAACCAATCAGTGCGAGTAGCGTGCCAACGATGAGGTTGGAGAAGATATTTGAGAGTTTTCGCTTCATAATATAGTAAGAGTGACAGGTCAGTGATTTGTCCCGACTACTTACGCTCCACTTGGATCTCTATCTCCTTCTTGACCTTACCATTGTTCCACCTTTTAGAGCCTTTGCTGACGAAGTCGCTCTCCTTGACCTCTACGGTGACCTGCTGGTCTGTGACGACGCCATTCTTCTCGCCATCGATGTCCTTCACCTCTAGGACTACTTGGTGATCCCTGCGGAAGCCGGTGTAGCTACCATCTAGCTCTGCTTTGCCCTGAGCATCGGTGAGCTCCTTTTCATCCCCACGGCTCATAGGTAGGTCTACCTGAAGACCCTCGACCGGCTTGGCGTCTTGGTCTGTCACACGCACCTTGAACTCATAGTCGACTGTGGGCGTGCCGTACTCAGCCATACCGACATCATCACAGCTAGCGAATCCTAGCCATCCTAGTAGGAGGGAGGCTCCAGCGGATAGGAGCGAGCGTACGGATAGATAAACTCTTTTCATAGTGTGGTTACTTTGATACTACCACAAATGTAGTACAAAAAAATGAGACTGCCACGACATCACGCGTACAGTCAGCAGCCCCCTTCACGAGGAGAGCTAGAGGCGACGATATTAATGACCATAAAAAAGGGGCTGTCAGTACGACAGCCCCTTCTCATTAACCTTAAAATCTAACACCATGAAAAACACGTTGCAAAGGTAAGACTTATTCTTCATATATGCAACACTCTATCGTAATCCAGATGAAACAATTTTGTCATGAGACTGTTGCAAAGGTCAACAGTCTCACAATCTTGCTTGCAAGATTGTCTAGACTTTGCAGAAAGGATG
>CAMCJO010000205.1 GCA_945875135.1 uncultured Porphyromonas sp. | reverse complement strand
TATGAGGAGTGATAGGATCAAGCTTCTAGTCTTCATGTGGCGTGCTACTATATATATGGTGTCTCTAGAAATCAAGCTTCTTGCGTCCACAGATTGTCCTGTAATTGCAATAGCTACAAAGGCTCAGCAATGTAGTCTGAGTGAACTTTTCTTTCGGATTTACCAACTTGTTTAGATAGTGAATTAGAATCGTTTCTATAGCAGTAAGGGTTGTCGACTTACCGAAGTTTATCGCCCCCTGACTCGCTGGTATGGCGGGGGCTAGTGAGTAGAGTGTCGGCTGGACTTCGCTAATCTCATACTCCGACTGCTTTGCATAGAGTAGGGCATAGAGATAAGACTGGAGCATATAGCCACCCAGACTACAGTTGCTTCCACTCTTACTCCAGCTGTCGAGCGTCTCTTCGTTTAGCTCCGTTAGCTTCTTAGCTTTCTTAATCTCACCTGTCTTATAGTCTACGATGCGACAGACTCCTCCACAGACTTTGTCCACTCGGTCTGGTTGCCCAGTGAGGTGTATCTTATGTCTCTGCCCCGCCGACTCCCACTCGAAGGGGACGTTTTGCATCTTCGCCTCACTGGCTAGTAGCTGGAGCGTGCCGGTGGAACCGAGCAGGAGCCGGTCAATCTCTAGAGCCTTGTAAATGTATCGCTCTAGGTCAGTCAGGAGGATGTCATCGGGGACACTCTTGTCAGAGACGATCTCTTTATAGATGTCTGTCAGCATCTGGCGAGAGACCTTGTGTTCGAGCTGATCCCGAGTTATGACGTCTCCATGCTTCTGCACCAGTCCTTTGTAAAACAGCTCTAGATACTCATGCACCATCGAGCCCAGCTCTATCTGCGTCACCACTCCAGGCTCAGGTCGTGGCTCGCCCACACCCTTTATCTTCTTGAGGTAGAACTGGTAGGGACACTTGTAGTAGGTAATCAGGTCGGATGGAGAGAAAGTCTTCTCACCCTTCGCTATCTGCTCCAAATAGTGGCGCACCGCCTCGTCTTTTTCAGCACTAGGTGCATCAATCTCCGTCCCATCTCTAGCCTCTAGCTGGTCAGCATAGGAATACTCTAAGAGAGATAAATCTGTCAGATAGCGTATCTGATCCACATAGCGCGAAGGCTCCATCGAGGAGATGCTCTTAGGACGAGTGTCTTGGAGTAGATAAACCTTCTTAGCACCCTGTATGAGGCGATAGAAGTGGTAAGCATTGGTATCGTCTTCCGTACGGTAAGTGGTCATACCGAAGGCTCTACGTAGCATATCGGGGATGAGCGTCGTCGTATGGCTCGACTTAGGCAGATCGCCCTCCTGCACATTGAGCATGATCACATAGTCAAAGGTGAGCGTACGGGTCTCCAAGAAGCCCATCACCTGCAAGCCCTCTAGCGGAGCTCCCTCAAAGGGTATACTCCCCACAGCCAGCAGTTGCTCCAAGAAGTAGGCGACATGCATCGGAGTGTCTAGCAGATGACGAACGCCACCGCGCACAGTTAGCAGGTTAGACACCTGCGTGGCATAGCGGACTATCTGGTCGCGTGCCTCCGAGAGGATTACCTGATCTATCGGCTCGTCAGCAGGCTCGTCCTCGTCCTCCTCTTCCTCTGGTGCTGCCGAGGTCCCTTTGATCAGCTCTAGCAGTTGACCAACACGACCGAGTAGCTCTCTACCGGTGAAGCTGGGTGTGAGTATCTCTAGGAGAGACTGTCGTATCGCCTCATCAGCATCTTTCGTAAGCTCCTCAATGATCTCACGAAGCTCCGATGCTTTGATCGCATAGTGGTGTAGAGCTATCTGCTCCATCAGAGGAGTCGTCAGCTCGCCAAAGAGCTTGCGCGTCAAGGGGGCCGCCAGCCAAAGTTGCAAACGCGAGCAAGTGAGCTTGACACGCGCTAGCTCTCTGTCCGAGGGGTTAACGATCCCAAAGATGTTTAGGTACCTACGTATCCAGGTCGCCACGGAGGTGTACTGGAGGGGGTAGCCCATGGTCACGTTGAGCGACGTGCAGGTCGGCTGCTTGAGCGACTTCATCAGGGGGATGAGCGTCTTCTCATCGTTGAGGACGATCGCTATGCGTAGCTCCTCGAGTGCTTTAGGATCGCGCTTGATAATCTCATCGATGAGACTGTTGACCACTTGTGGCTGGAGAATGGTCGAGTTGAGCGAGAGGAGATGTATCTCTGGCGAATACCCACGAGCCTCTTCTCCGTCTATGACCTCTCCTTCGTCTATGACCTCTCCCCCGAGGAGCCTGACGTTTTGCTCGATCATACGATAGAGATGATCTGTAAATTCGTCCGTAGCGTTTAGCGAGACCTTCTGCCAGTAAAGTTGCACTTTGAGCGCATCTGCATCGGCTGTTTGCAACTTATTGATGATCTTATGCTCCGCTGGCGTCAGATTGTAAAGCCCCACGAAGGAGACCAAGCTGATCTTCGAACCACTATGACGACGTAGCTCATTGAGCAGATCTTCGTCCGTAAAGCCTCGCTCCGCAACGAGCCTATAAGCTGCTGCTCGGTATGCCACGCCGAGCTCGGTCAAACGTGCATTAAATCGCTTATAAATCTCTCTCCAGACGATGGAGAAGTGAAGATACTCTGCGCCGTGCGCTTTTTTAAAAAAGTCTTTAGGCAGTGCGGTCCAAAACTTTTGGATTGCGTCGCGCTCCTCTTCTGTCAGGAACTCGTAGTCATCAAAAGCATCTAGCTCCTCGAGATTTACCAAGAGCATCTCCACATGTGCCAGGGCAAGATCCATATCTTGGAAGTCTCGCAGCATGCGCTCCGTCTGACTCAGGCGAAGCATCTGATCTGTCTCCGCCTGCGCCTCGCCCTGCTCTGCCAGATAAGCTGCGTAGACCTCATAGAGTATCGATATGAGTGCCGTATTGTCTAGGATGACCCGTCCACTCATCTCCGTGATCCACTCGTCGATGGTGACTATGCGAGGCAGGATAGTGGCAGCATCGGCCAGTTGCGCGATGAGCTCACGCTGTAAGAATGTGCCAGCACGTTTCGTCGGCACCACCACCAGCTGCTCTCTCAGCGGTGTGCCACTATTGCGCAGTCGCCTGACGACCTGCGAGAGGAAGTTGTCTCTAGAGTCCATAGATACCCAAGACTAAAAGGTTATTACACATGTGTAGCGCGACCGATGGCCAGAGCGAACCCGTAGCCCAGCGCAGGTAACCCAGCAAGAGGGCCAGGAAGAAGATCTGTAGCATCCCCACAGGGTTGAGATGCATCACGGCAAAAAGTAGTGCAGGCAGGAGGATAACACTCCAGCGTGGAAAGCCTCTCAGCATCATCCACCCCATGAGTGCCCCTCGGAAGAAGAGTTCCTCAGCAATCGGCGTCAGCACCCCGACGATGAGGAGAGACCACCCTATATTCGACTCCTCGATGAGCGTCGTCTGCGCCTCCTCGACCATCTTGCTCCAGTTGCGTAGCCACGCACCGCCCCACCCCTCTGGCCATACGGAGACGAGTGCTTGATTGCTCCTTGCGAGGAATATATAGATAGCCACAGCAAGGATTGCGTAGAGGAGGAAGCGGGGCAACTTTACCCCCTTTAAGTATTGTCTGAGCGGTTCGAGTGGCAGGGCTAGCAGTGCATAAGACTCCTGCGGGGCTGGCTGATGGTAGAGTCTTTGGTAGCCCCATAGGTAGGTCCATGTGGCAAGTAGCGCACTGCCTCCGAAGGCGATGACTCCCACCCAGGAGACTGGGAGCAGTGGGTACGCCAGCACAAAGAGGATTAAGGAGTATAGGAGCAGTAAGACTAGCATCAGCGCACCTTAAAGTAATAGCCCAGCCCCACCGTGACGCCCAGCTCGCCCGCACGGCCATAGTCATCGCGCACGGTCGTGGCAAAGATGTCGCTCAGACCGTAGTAGAAGTGTCCGCTCAGCGTGATCCTATGCCTCTGAGCTATGTCTAGGCTCATGACGGGACCGCCTTTGAGACCCCACGAGAACTTGCTAAAGAGCGGATAGACATGTCGTCTCTTAACGACGGCTCGCGTCTCTTCGCTCGGCGTGGGGCTACTCACATCTCGTATGATGTAGCCCACACTTGGTCCCACCTCTAGTCCCAGCCGAAACGCACCAAAGGGATAGTAGAGGTGTGCCATCAGCGTCAAGTCTATGAAGTCCATATCTCTTGCGAAGCTGTAGGCGATCGGCTTCGTATACTCCTCTCGCCATCCGCGCTGCTCGTAAGAGAGACGCATCGTCATGCCCGTATATTTCTGATTGGTCAG
>CAMCJO010000204.1 GCA_945875135.1 uncultured Porphyromonas sp. | reverse complement strand
TAATAGTCAGCGAGATATGCAATAGTTCGCTCCGATTATACGTGCAACAGTCTCACCTATGATCCTTTCCCGATACTCAATAGAGGAGACTTTCAGCTGTAGACGGTTGTTCGTTAGGTTTGACTTAGCCACAATAGTCGTACCCTTAGGTACCACCACAGTGCCTATCTGTATATCCTCCATAAGACGCATTTTGACCTCATCGCCCAGCTTGATGGTCTTGGTCTCATCGATGATAGCTCGTATCGTATTCTTGGCAACAGCCTCGCTACGCAACGAGCCTACAGATGTGGTAAAGCGGTTCTGTAGCAAAGCCTCGTGCGTCTGCTGGCTAGAGGCATCCCTACCTGATTGTGATAGTGTAGAAACCACTGAGGGGTCTACACTCTTAGCTCCCACAGCGTCAAAGCTGACTGGAGCATTGGGGTCTTTAGGAGGTTCAGGCGCAGGGGCAGGAGGGGCTGGCTTATAAGCATTATTGTATATATCATTTGCAGCTATCTGCCTATCCTTGATTGCGCCAAGCTGGGTAAGATACTCGCGCTCTTCGGCAAGGTCTTGCTTTTCACGCTCCAGAGAGACTAGTTGCTCTTCGAGGCGAGATATGCGATCTTCCTCCTCTTGCTCACGAGCAAACTGAGCATACAGATCTTGAGAAGATTGATACCCCCCATCGTCGTAAGGGTCGTACTCCTCATTGCGGGCATAGCGACGGCTTGAATATTCAATAGAGTCGTCGGCATTGTCCTGCGCGTCATAGAGACGCTGGAGCCGTGGGTCAATCTGCTCCTCACCAAGGTCGACAAGGTCTGATCCCTTGTAGGCTGAGAGCTTATCCTCAGGTAGCTTCGCCACGTCGGCATCAGGGACTTCGGTGATGAGCTGTCCGTTGTTCTCCTTACGATCTTTGACAAGATAGGGACGCAATATCATATACAACGCTCCGAGGAAGACAAGGACAATGAGACCCATCACAAGCCATTGCTTAAGCTTAGCTTTGTCTGGTGCTTTCTTGTTTGTATCCATATTAATTGATGATGCTAATTGTGATTACTATGAGGAAAAGGGCTAGGTAGACACCCATAGAAATAAACGTCAATCGCTTACGCTCTTCGGGGGTCAGCTTGTCGCACCACGCCTTAAGGCGGTTGCTTTGTCTTTTTAACCAGCCGACTTTTCCCTGCTCAGGCGTAAACGAAGTGTCTACACTATCGGGGGATTGTACGTCTTGTTTCATTGTTGATTACTCTAAATTTAGTGATTAAGAACCCCTGTGGGTTGCGGTCACTACGCACAGTATTGAGTAGAGAGCAAGCGGTCACAAGAGATCGCTCTGTAACATTGCTCCTACGATAGATGGTCTGTGTGCCGTAGACAACAGCCTCATAGGGGTAGACATTAAAGTCACAGGAGATAGAATCCACCGTCAACACCTGAGAAGTGTTTGTCGAGATGAGACGATTATAGTACTTCTCCTCTTGCAGGTCGGTATAGTAGTTGTAAGCAGACTCGTCTGCCATGTCCAACGCACGACTGATATTGCTCTGTATCGCTTGCGACTCAGGAGCAAGCGTAAAGAACAACTCGTGAAATCGTCTGAGATGCTCACGAGCCTCCACAGGACGATTTGCTTCAACATCTTGCGACAGGGCAAGGATTAGAGACTTACCTTGGTCAAGGACATAAATCTTCTCCCGCTGCTTATTCGCAAAGGTATATGCACTTACGAGAGAGCTTATCGCAACGCCCATACACAATAGTGCAAAGACTATCGTGTACAGACGTATGCGCTTGAAGCTACTTTCTATATTGCGTAAGCTCTTGAACTCCATAGCTACTTGTCTGAAAGTCCTTTTTTGACGCCCTTAGCAATTTCGTTGATACGCTTTTGCTCTTGCTTGGGAGCACGGAACTTACTCAAAGCAGCTCTTCCAGCCATTGAGGCGGCTCCTCCAACGGCCCCTCCAACGGCTCCTCCAGCAAGAGCAGCTCCACGAGACCCAATTGATGTGAGTGTGCGAGTTAAACCGCCACCGCCACCGCCTGCTTCAACAACCCAGCCCGAAACAGTCGGAACGGTCGTGAAGGCGATTAAGCCGATGACGTAGAAGATGATAATAAACCACGTATCAGCTCCTTCGCCACTCTGTATCGCTTGCGCTTGAGCATTGCATACATTAATCTCTATACTGTTAAGCATAACTTGCAATATGTTCGCTATTGGCAACCATAAAGACAGGTGGATATAGCGTGAGATCCACGAGACCAATCCTTGCTGAAAACCATCAAAGATGGCGAAAGCAAAGACAACGGGTCCAAGGAGGGTCATAATCAACAACATAAAGGTGGCAACTGTGTAGAGAATCAGTTTTGCACACTCGATCAACCACTTAAGAGCATCTCGCAGAAGATTGAGGCACCAATTGTTAACTTCGTATTCAACCATGTCCCAATCCACAAGCGACATTGGATTGTTGACGCCTTCAACAAACTTCTGCACAGAGCTTTTCTTATCCTGCTCCTCCTTTCGCTTTGCCTGTTTTTTTGCAAGTTCTTGCCTTTCAGCATCGTCAAGAACACCTCTCGCCGCCTCCAGTTCGTCTCGATTAGACTCCACTACAGCTTCGGTGCCTTGAGCTATAGCTCCAACAACACCGTCTAAAGCCCCTGTCACCCACGTGAAGTTCATTATAAGCAAGCCTAGAACAAAGGGACGTAGAAGTGGAAAGACATCAATCGGCTCAGCACTAGCCAGCGAACGCCACACGCGATAGGCGATGTAAAGCAACGCCCCTAACGCTCCTAAAGATGTGGCGAGCGTCATATAGTTCTCTAAATTAGCAGTTACAATCGTCTCCCGGACTGTGTCTAACTGCTCATATAGATTCTGAAAGCTGTCATCCATCACTTATAACCATTTAGTTTGTCAAACAGACGTTGGGTTCCTGCTTTTTTAGCCCTATACTCGCTTATACGATCGTATTTGTCAACAATACGATAAGCGCGATTGCGCAGGGCGATCACTTCGTTGCAAAGACGATCAATCATCATCAATTTTGACTCTGCAGTAAGATTAGGACGACCTCCTTCTTTGCTCGGCGCATATCTTCCATAGTCACCAATTTCCCTCAGGACATCAGTAGCTTCACTAAGGGCGTAAGACAAATCATCATAACAACTCAATATCTCAAAGTCATAGAGGTATTTATTATTGCGAAACTTACGTAGCGCCACATCGGGAAGTCGAGACATATCTTTTAGAGCCGCTCCCGCATCTTTCACCTGTTTAAGGCCTTTTGTAAAATCCCTAATTTTACCATACGTTGAAAGAAGTTCTTCTGCATCTTTTTGATACTTCTTGAGATCTTGTAGAGATTGTTCAACAGCCTTCGCAAGTACCAAAGGATCGGTCACTGGTAATTGCGCTTTAGCAGGTAGCCCTGCTCCAAGGAGGAGCAGAGCTGTAGTTATGATGGCTGTAAGCCATCGGACGTGATTACGTTTCATAGATTATATTGTAATAGGTGATTACTCTTTAGAGTGGGATTGCGCATTAGTGAAGGAGATATGCACAGCAGGGTCAAGACGATTGATTACAAACGAGCCTTCGTAGCGAACTGATGGAGGTGTGGATTGTCTACTATCATAGGTAAACGTAAGCGGGGAACCGTTGATAGTCCCAGTAAAGCTCCTGATTAAACTAAAGTTGTACCACACCTCAACAAGAACTTTTTGTCCAAAGCGGGCGGGAAAGCCCCCAACAGCTGTCGACCACGTCTTGCCATCGTCTGTGGAGAACTTAACCGATGTTACCCGCCCTTGAGACCCGTTTGTCTCACTATACGAAACAGTAACAGACTTGGGGACACAAACTACGGTTACGTCAACTGTTGTAAACATAGAAGTGTCCAACAGGTACTCAGACTCATTGCCCGTCGTCTTTGTTGGACGAATTGACTTTGAGTTAGAGCGCACGGAGGAGATTCTATAGCCCTCTTTTGGTTTGATAGAGAGCTTGACCTTCTCCCCCATTCGAACCGTAATCGAAGACACTCCATTAGAACCACGAGGGGGGATTCCGTTCAGATGCAAAGATGCGACATGTTTAGTATCGTAATGAACGATAACCCTAGACCAAGGCACCTTAAAGAATGTAACCTTAACGTCTGTAGCTCCATTAACTACAAACATCTTGTCTGTCGTTATGTCCTTGCCATTAGCTGTGATGCTCTTCACCTCCCAGCCATCGGCTGGCTCAGCGGTGACCGTCAGCTTAGACCCCGCCACAACGGCATCTAAGTTGTCCGCTCCTGATATA
>CAMCJO010000203.1 GCA_945875135.1 uncultured Porphyromonas sp. | reverse complement strand
CGAGCAGGTATGTGTATCTGCATCGAGCCTATGGTGACGATGGGACGACGCAAGGTCGTCTTCGAGTCCGATGGATGGACCGTCCGTACGCACGATGGCAAGCCCGCAGCGCACTTTGAACACTGCATAGCTATCATGCCTGATGGGCAAGCTCCGCAGATCCTATCTACATACGAGTATATCAAAGAAGTCTTAGGTACACGAGAGTTTTAATATGGCTAAACAAACAGCTATTGAGCAGGATGGAGTCGTCCTCGAGGCATTGAGCAATGCCATGTTCAAGGTACAGCTTCAGAACGGACATGTCATCACAGCGCATATATCGGGTAAGATGCGTATGCACTTCATCCGCATACTGCCAGGAGACAAAGTGAAGGTAGAGATGTCTCCGTACGACCTCACACGTGGTCGTATCTCCTATAGATACAAGTAATCAAGTCATAGCGACAATCAGAATAAGAGCATACTATGAAAGTCAGAGCATCAATCAAAAAGCGATCAGAAGACTGTAAGATCGTCAGACGCAAAGGTCGTCTGTACATCATCAATAAGAAGAATCCTAAGTTCAAGCAGCGTCAAGGATGAGCTTAGGGATGACGCTCCGTACATCATCTAGGATGACGGAGAGTCAGCTTATCACGCAACAAACATCACACAGTATATAGAGTATGGCAATAAGAATCGTCGGCGTCGATCTGCCGCAAAACAAGAGAGGTGAGATAGCCTTGACCTATATATATGGTATAGGTCGTAGCAGTGCTGCTCGCATCTTGGATGCTGCAGGAGTCGATCGCAACATCAAGGTCCAGGATTGGACAGATGATCAGGCTGCAGCTATCCGTGAGCAGATATCCAATGGCTACAAAGTCGAGGGTGATCTGCGTAGCGAGACACAGCTCAACATCAAGCGTCTCATGGACATCGGCTGCTACCGAGGCATCAGGCATCGTATAGGACTCCCCCTACGTGGACAGAGTACTAAGAACAATGCCCGCACACGTAAGGGTAAGCGCAAGACAGTCGCTGGTAAGAAGAAGGCAACTAAGTAATAAAACCACCTTATGGCAAAGAAAACCGTAACAAAAAAGAGAGCAGTCAAGGTCGATGCCCAGGGGCAGGCGCACATACACTCTTCTTTCAATAACATCATCATCACTCTCACCAATAGTGAGGGTCAGGTCATCAGCTGGTCATCAGCTGGTAAGATGGGATTCCGTAGCTCTAAGAAGAACACCCCCTATGCAGCTCAGCTCGCAGCTCAAGACTGCGCTAAGACAGCATTCGATCTAGGGCTACGCAAGGTCAAGGCTTATGTCAAGGGCCCAGGCAATGGTCGTGAGTCCGCTATCCGCACCATCCATGGTGCTGGTATCGAGGTGACAGAGATCATCGACGTCACACCACTACCACACAACGGCTGTCGTCCTCCTAAGAGACGTAAGGTCTAGTTGCTACAAGATAGAACACAGCTACCTATAGAGCGGTCACACCAACCTTGTAGTGTTAGCTAGGAGAGTCCACAATAGGACTTTACACCTACTTAATCTACAGATAGACTGCCTAGTCAGTCCTTGGTGCCGGTCGCACATAGCAAGCTCCACAGATAGGTCTTAGCTCAGACATAGACTCAAGATAGTGACTCTGTAAGTCGACAGACGTAGTGTGAGAATGATGCGGTTGCTCACTTTACTTTCCCTCTTATTCTAATCGCATCGCGGCTGCTCTATATGCGCCGTCACTTCTAGACTTACTACTTGAGATATGATCCCAGCATTGATCCCGACACAGCAGAGAGAGGCTCTGCCTCACTCGAGCATCCTGTAGAGCAGATGTATGGAGTAGCATTAAAATGAAATAGAACAATGGCAAGATATATTGGTCCTAAGTCCAAGATCGCACGAAAGTTTGGTGAGCCCATCTTTGGTGCAGACAAAGTCCTGAGCAAGAAAAACTACCCCCCAGGTCAGCATGGCAATAATCGTCGTCGTAAGCAGAGCGAGTATGCACTCCAGCTCCGCGAGAAGCAGATGGCTAAGTACACCTACGGGGTTCTAGAACGTCAGTTCCGCAATCTCTTTGAGAAGGCACAGCGCACCTCAGGCATCACAGGTGAAGTACTGCTACAACTCCTCGAGTCTCGTCTAGACAACGTTGTCTTCCGTCTAGGCATCGCTCCCACGCGTGCTGCTGCACGTCAGCTCGTCTCTCACCGTCACATCGTCGTCGATGGTGAGGTGGTCAACATCCCCTCCTACACGCTCAAGCCCGGACAGATCGTCGGTGTACGTGAGCGTGACAAGTCTATGGAGGTCATAGCAGACTCTCTCGCCGGGTACAATCATAGCAAGTATCCATGGCTAGAGTGGGATGCACGCACCTACAGTGGTAAGTTCCTCAACGTACCTACACGTGAGGAAATCCCCGAGCCCATCAAGGAGCAGCTCATCGTCGAATTGTATTCTAAGTAACCCTCTACTCTATGGCAATATTAGCATTTCAACAACCTGACAGCGTCCTCATGCTGGACGCTTCGGATCACTACGCCAAGTTTGAATTTAAGCCTCTAGAGCCAGGCTATGCTATGACCATTGGCAACGCCTTGCGGCGCATCCTCCTCTCATCACTAGAGGGGTATGCAATAGCTTCTATCCGTATCGAAGGTGTAGAGCATGAATTTGCTACTATTCCAGGGGTATTGGAAGATGTAACCCATATCATACTCAACCTCAAGCAGATCAGATTCAAGGCAGCTGTCGAGGATCCTCAGGAAGAGACCATCACGCTCCACGTCACAGGTCGTAGCACCTTTCAGGCTGGTGACCTCAATCAGGTCTTGACGAGCTACAAGGTACAAAACCCTGACTTGGTCATCTGCAATCTAGCTGAGGACGCTGACTTCACCATAGAGATACGCATCAACAAGGGGCGTGGCTATGTCATCTCCGAGGAGAATCGCCGCGAGGACGATCCCGTCAATACGCTCCCCATCGATGGTATCTACACCCCGATCCGCAAGGTCAATCAGACCACCGAGGCGTATCGTGTAGATCAGCGTACAGACTACGAGAAGCTTGTCCTGGAGATTGAGACCGATGGCACGATCCACCCACGTGAAGCACTGCGTGAGGCTGCGACGATCTTGATATCGCACTTCGCACTCTTTACGGACAAGGAGTTTGAGGTCGAGCTCCCCGAGGAGGAGCCTGATCAGCTCTTAGACAATCAGCTCATGAAGGTTCGTTCGCAATTGATGACAGACCTAGCGACCACAGATCTCTCTGTTCGTGCGCTCAACTGTCTCAAGGCTGCGGGCATCTCCACGATTGCCGACCTGCTGAGTAGGGATCGCGAGGAGCTCTTGAAGATCAAGAACTTCGGCAAGAAGTCGCTCATCGAGATCGAGCAATTCTTGGCAGATCAGGATCTAGACTTTGATATGGATCTCACACCCTATAGATTAGATAATGATTAATCCCTCTTATGAGACACAATAAGAAATTCAACCATCTAGGCCGCTCCAAGGCACATCGTGAGGCTATGCTCGCCAATATGGCTAGCTCGCTCATCATGCACAAGCGGATCAATACGACAGTGGCCAAGGCTAAGGAACTGCGCAAGTTTGTCGAGCCTATCATCACTGCGGCAAAAAACGACACCACCGCATCTCGTCGTCTAGCCTTCAGCTACCTGCGTGACAAGGAGGCCGTCAAGGAGCTCTATGGCACCGTCGTCGACAAGGTCGGCGATCGCCCTGGAGGTTATACACGCATCCTACGCACGGGACTACGTCTTGGTGATAATGCCTCTATGTGCTTTATCGAGCTTGTAGACTTCAACGACAACATCGCCAAGAGCACCTCTGCTCCTAAGAGTGAGGGCAAGAAGCGTACACGTCGTTCGCGTCGTGGTAGTGGTGCTGCTAAGGCAGCTGACCAGCAGGCTCCAGCTACTGAAGAGACTGCACAGGCTGAAGAGTCCGCACAGGAGTAGTAATTCACCAGGTGCATCGACGATACATCGCTACCTAGTCCACTCTCACATAGAGAGACGCCGTGTAGCGTGCGAGGGCTGACAAAGCCCCCTGTCACTCGTCCTAGCCCTGTAAAACAAATAGGAGAGGGAGTGTCGAGCATAGGCTCGGCGCTCCCTCTCGTCATTTTCTCCTCGGACGTGCTGCACGTAAAGTCTTCTGAAGGTCGTCGCAGGTCTCCTACTTATCCTTCATAGATTCAGTAAACTAAGTAGTTCGATGAGACGGATAGCCTTACGTCCTCACAGCGAGGCTAATTCCTATTTTGAGGTGCTGGGGGAGAAGCCACCCATAAAAAAACTAAC
>CAMCJO010000202.1 GCA_945875135.1 uncultured Porphyromonas sp. | reverse complement strand
GGCAGAGACATCTCTCTAGTAGATCCTCTCGCCTTTGCAGTAGCCTTTGCTAGCGAACGACCTTAAAAGAGGTGATGCCTTCGCTACTTCTTACGGCGATGATATAGCTACCGTGTGGTAGCGCCCGCATATCGATCTGACCCTCCAGGGTAGACAGTAGCAACTCTCCAGAGAGAGTGTATAGCGTCACCTCTAGGTAGTTCCCGTGGATAGCCCAAAGACCACCCTCTTGCGTTAGTGTGATAGCACTATCAGTAGGGACGGCAACGGCATTGTCCTCGACCTGCTCCAGATTAATATCTGTCACTTGCAGGCAAGAGTAACGCTTCTCATTGATTGGGGTCGTGAGATGTAATCCAATAGAAGAGACTCCCTCTGGGATGTCTACTACAGTCTCGTAGCTCTGTAGCTCTATCACGCCATCACCATTAGCCTTACCTGCAGGGATGATAATCTTCGTAACCTTCTTTTGATCTGCTGGATTATTATTTCGACCAGTAGTAATCTCTATCGTTTCATTGGTGAGAGCACGAGCACGGAAGCTGAGCTTGCAACGCTTATCCTTGTCAAAAGTAACAGGAGGCGAAATCAACCACTCATCTGTGGACACTATGGAGTTAGGTGTGAGGGTTGGATTGATGATATATTCTGCAGCGTAGACGGTGCTATTGAATATATACGCAGTCAAGTCACTATTGACGAACCAGCTCCAGCCGTCGCCGTTGCCATCGATAAGGCGCCAACGCTTAGCATACTCTTTGCCATCGAAAGTCTCCTCGACAGGAGGTAGGAGCGCAGGGCCAGCTACGATCCAATGGCTACGTGTAGCACTTTCTCCAGCCTCGTTTCTCGCCTTTACCGTATAGTAGTAAGCTGAGAGAGCAGATATACTCTTGTCATTGTAGCTTAGCGTCTTAACGCCCGTTGCAATAGGCTCCGTAAGATCTGATCTATAGAGATCGTAGAGCAGATTATCCGCATTGATTGCAACTCCATGAGAGCCAATTTTTGGAGCCTCCCATGTGAGAAGGACCTGACTTGATCCATCGGTCGTCTCAACCTGCAGGGCAGTAACTGGGGCGGGTATATCTATCCCTACCCATGCAGATATGGAGTTACGCTCACCTTCGCCAGCATCATTCAGAGCAGAGACGGTGTAGACACATTCACCAGCCTGTGGCACCTCCCTATCCTCATAGGTCATCAGTTGCTGAGGTGTGACATGGTCGAAAGACTTAATTTCAACGCCATTGCGATAAAGCTTGACTGAGGAGAGCACCGACAGAGGCTTGCCCGAAAATGTTTTCTCCGGATTCTTCCACTGTATAGTGGCTGATAATGCGCTATGAATATCAGCCTCGACCACAAGATCAGATACAGCTGCAGGAGACTCTAGACCACCATATGCGCAAGGGATGAAGAGAGCCTGTAGCCCCGCTTTCTTTCCCACAGCACCCATCGACCGTATCGTAGGTGCATCAGGGGTGGAGAGATCAATGCGTATCAGCTGAGCCTCATCATCGCTCATTGAAGCGGTCCTAGCAACCCAGTAGAGGATATCCCCAGCCGTATGGTCAAACTCCAGCGACTGATTGCCGTAGAGCCCACCTAGTTGCGTGTCAAAAACCTCTTCCAGCTTGCCACTTGTCGGATCAATCTTGCTGAGTACGCCCATATTAGTGAGGACATAAATCTGCCCACGACGATCTACTGCGATTGGGCCACATGTAGTACCTAACCGACAAATCTCCTTAAAAGCTCCAGTAGTCAGATCCACTTCATTCAAACTAGAAACCCCCATATAGAAGGTCGTAGCGTACATCTTACCTGCCTTGTAGTCGTATGCCATATCTTGTACACGTGCACCATAATCCTCAGGGTCTGCCCATCTGCCTATGTTCTTACGCTCCTTAGTCCTCACATTGTAAGAGATAAACCACTCAGGACGTGGCCCTCTCTGACTAGTATAGGTGTAGGTGCAGGCATAGATAATGCCGTCACGAGCAGCACCTGCGAAGACGCCCTCATCGTCACTGAACATGAGATCTCTCTCGGTCCTCTCAGGCTCGTCTAGATAAAAATGACCGAAGCCATACAGTCCAGTACCAAACTGCTGATTGCCCTGAAAGAATCCGTACGCTATGCGATGAGGTGCTTCAGATGCAGACCTCTTTGCACCACTGTAGGGCTGAGGCTTCTCCTCACCATACTTCTCTATATCCATAGAGTAGACAGGCCACCCCTTGGCAGTAGCTATCGCTACCTCATCTTCGTAGGCAAAGTTGCCCTCTAGATCCGTTATCTCTAGCAGATAGATGCCCTGTGGGTTAAGACCCATGTAGTCATCCCAATCATCTGCGGCAAAGGCGCGATACTCTGGTAGCGCGCTCAAGAGCTGTACCATCGCATCGCCCTTGATCTTATTGCGCTGTATCTCTAGATGCCCTAACCTGTTGTTAGTAGCTAGCTTGATCTCCTCAATATTGTTATTGAAGCAACTAAGCTCCTGCAGCAGCGGACAGTGCGACAGGTCTAGCGTACCGGTCAAGAGATTTTCTCGACAGACGAGAGAGCCCAAGTTGGCATTGTGACTCAGGTCTATAGAGACAAGCTTATTGCCCCAGCAACTAAAGTCTGCTAACTGAGGAAGACCACTGAGGTCTATCGACGTCAGATGGTTAGAGCCGACGTAGAGACGTACCAAGTTGGGTAGCTCACCTAGAGTGATTGAGGTGATCTCATTGTCGTCTACGAGGAGCTGCTCTAGACTCAGAGCCTTGCTTGCATCGACAGAGAGAAGCTTATTGCTAGAGCAATCCAGCTTCTTAACCTTGCCTGTGATAGTAATCGTCGACTCCTCTAGCTTATAGTAACCAGGTGAGTCGTAAGAGGCACCCGTGACCGTGAAGTCTCCATCGGTAGTCATATTCAGACCGATATATTCGCCCTTTTGCTTTGCAGAGACGAGGACGATCTGCTCCACTTGTAGCGGATCACCCTCCTCGCTAATAGAGAGGAATGCATCATCCCACACTTTTACGGCCTGATAAAGTGCTTTGCTGCCGATGGGTACGAAGAGATTCATCTTATAGTTGGGAAACATCACACCAAAAGCTCCTGTCTCAGCTACGGGTGGCTCCACTGCCCGAATATGAAACTCTTTGAGCTCCTTACAGTTGTCAAAAGCCCCCACGTCAATTGTATTAATGGTCGAGGGGAGGTAGACCTTCGTAAGCTTTACCGCAGAGGCACAGAAGCTATTAGGTATACCGACGACTCCCTCCGAGATTATTAGCGTCTCTAAGCTTTGTGTACTCTCGAAGGCTGACGGCTTGATGGTGGTAACAGTCTTAGGCGTCTGATAACTAGCGCGCTCTGCAGCGGCTGGATAGACGAAGAGAGTTTCTTTTGCCTTATCAAAGAGGACCCCCTCCTCGGTAGTAAAAGAGGCATTGAGCGATGATACAGAGATGCTCTTAAGATCTGTACATCCGCCAAAAGCTGCGTCGCCGAGGCTCTCGAGGGCTCTCCCTAAGCGCACATCTTGTAGCTTACTGCCCCAGAAGCAGGTCTTGCCGATACTCTTTAGGGTAGAACTCTCTGGGAGCGATATCAAACCCGTTTTGTAGAATGCCATCTCGCCTATAGACTCAAGGCTATTCGGCAGGTTAACCCGCTCTAAGAGGTAGCAGCTCATAAAGACTTTAGCATTTATCTTCTGAAGTCCTTCTGGCAAGGTCACCTCCTTAAGAGCACTACACTTGAAGAAGCAGGAGGCTCCAATCGTTGTGATATTACGAGGTAGTGAGAAGGTCTCAAAGTGCTTGTTGCCATAGAACTTATAGCTGGGCAGTGTACCCTCTAGAGCTCCCTGCGAGTTAACAAAGTCTGCCTGCGAGAGGTCTACATGCTTGAGCGATGATAAGCCATCGAGTGTGCCGAGGTCGGCATCGTTGAGGACGCCCCGGACGATAAGTGTCTCTAAGCTCGTACTGCCCGCCAGCTGATTGGCAAGCGTACCAGCCTCTGTGATCGTCACCTCTAGACGCGTGTCTTGAGCCACAGACCTCTGTGAAGAGTAGAGGAAAAGGCTCCACGCCATGGTCAGAGCTACGATCCAAGCTCTGGATAGGAGTATTTGTTTACTCATAATTATAGTGGTTTAGTTAGTTGGTGACATGACTACAGGTATAGCAACGCAAGCTATGCCTCCTATGAGCCAAAGATACTCTTTATTTTTTATGGTAGAGGCACCTTACTCCGCAATTCTCTCGAGCAATCGCTGGGGGCTAATTCCTATTTTGAGGTGCTGGGGGAGAAAGCCACCCATAAAAAAACTAA
>CAMCJO010000201.1 GCA_945875135.1 uncultured Porphyromonas sp. | reverse complement strand
CACCCCCCGTGGACTATAAGTGATGAAGAAGAGGTTCAAGTTCGTGTAGCCCCCTCTCCCAGAGCTACGCCCCGTGATGGCTGGTGCAAAGAGGAAGCCCGACTGCAGACCATCGCTAGGCAGCTGATGCTGGTACTGCTGGAAGCCTCGTCCATACGACGAGAGAGCCGATATAAAGTAGCGCACCACATCGTACCCCAGCAAGGCATAGCTTGGATAGCCCTCCTCTATATCACGTCCGTACCAATGCTTGTAAGCCTCTCTGACTTGCTGACTCTCGGGTAGCTCCCGATCCCAGTAAAAGGTGGAAAAGATCGTAGCCCCTACCGCTTGCAGACGTTCATCTATATTCTTGCCATAGGTCTGCCACTGCGGATAGCCGAAGAGCTGATAGTCACTCGTCGAGAGCTGCGCATCACGCATCGCATCCAGTACAGCCGTAAGGTCCGCCTTCTTGCTTGAGTTGAGCAGGATCACACACTTCTTACCACCCTGGCGAGGCCACTGCCCGACAGCTAGCTCTCGTAGAGAGCGACTCTGCGTGGAGATACCCGCCTCTCGACAGGCTGTCTCGATCGCCTTAAACTTGTCCGCCTGATCGCCCTCGCCACAGCGCACGAGTAGCACCTCATAGTCGGCATAACGCTCTACAAAGGCTTGCTGCAGTCTCTCCGTGACACGATACTGTGCGGGGTTGAGCTGGAAGAAGTGGTCGTACAGCTGCCCCTTACCGCTCTGCCATACAAAGGGCGAGAGGTAGACCGCCTGTTGCACCTTGGCGCGCTGAGCTAGTAGCTCCACGCTCTGCTCTGAGTCACCACCGATGATCAGGTCGTACCGCTCACCCTCCTTGCTCTTGAGGAGTTGCTCGAGTGCTGAGCGATTGACGGCTGCATCGACCTGTAGATCAATGCTCACGCCCTGACGTTGCAACCGCTCGATACCTAGGAGCACACCCTCGTAAAAGTGCAGATAGCGACTAGGCTGCCCACTCTCTCGCAGAGGAAGTATCAGAGCCACCCGCACCTGCTCTATCTGAGTACCATTCAGCGGGCTGGGCTCCTGCGTAAGCTTAGCTCCAGAGACCACCACGATCCGCTCCCCTGCTGCGATCTGCGCATCATGCTTCTGCGGATTGAGCTCGAGGAGCTGGCTCACCGTCAAGCCGTACTTACGGCTGATGCTGTAGAGCGTTTCGCCAGACTGCACCACGTGAATGCCTGGCTCCGCCTGCACGACGGCAGGTGCCTCGACATAGATCGTGTCAGGCTTGCGCTGGGGTATCAGGAGCGTCTGCCCCTCACGAATGCCCCACTGACTGCCCTCATTAAGCCGGTAAATCTCTTCCTCAGAGACTCCGTAGCGCTTGGAGATCGAGTAAACGGTCTCCAATTTCTTGACCACATGCCGCAGAGGCGCTTGTGCCATGAGCATGGTCGTGACTAAGAGCAGGCTCACGGAGAGCAAGAGGAGACGCTGTAATATCTGTTTCATCGGTTTATCTCTCTTTTTACTTAGACAAAGGTAGCATAAATAGCACTCTTGGTCAACCGTTCTCCCCAAGAGATTTTAGTTTCATAGGTAGGAAACTCCAGTTTCATAGGTAGGAAACTCTAGTTTCATAGGTAGGAAACTTTAGTTTCATAGGTAGGAAACTCTAGTTTCATACGGAAGAAACTCCAGTTTCATAGGGGTGAAACTCTAGTTTCACCTAGGTGAAACTGAAGTGCCAAAGGGGGTTGGCACTGGAGTTTCACCCAATGGAACTTACATCTCCGCGCTTTCAAGCAAGAAAAAGTCCCCGTAGCAAACCTACGAGGACTCACAGATGTTTATTTGACGAGGGGGGCTATCGGGAGAGCTGCTCGGTGGCTAAAGCGGTCGCCACGTCGTGGTAGTGCAGCAGAGCGTCGAGCGTTGGGGTGGCGTCATAGGGTACGGCCGTCATGATGGGCTCGATGAGTCGCGCTATCTCGGTGAAGCCAATCCGCTCATCGAGGAAGGCGCGCACAGCGACCTCGTTGGCCGCATTGAGCAAGCAAGGGATATTGCCACCCTGTCGGAACGCTTCGAAGGCGAGACCTAAACAGGGGAAGTGGGCGGCGTCTGGCTCCTCAAAGTGAAGCGTCGTGCCGACAAACGGCTGACGAGCTATGGGCAGCGACTCACGCACGCCACCATGGAGCGCTAGGCTGATCGGGAGACGCATGTCGGGGACGGCTAGCTGCGCCTTGACCGAGCCATCGGCAAACTGCACCATCGAGTGCACGACGCTCTCGGGGTGTATCAAGATAGAGATCTGATCTGCCGAGACGGCAAAGAGGTGGCACGCCTCCATCATCTCAAAGCCTTTGTTCATCATCGTCGCCGAGTCGATTGTCACCTTAGCACCCATTGACCAGCGTGGGTGATGGAGGGCATCAGCTACGGTGACCTCGCTTAGCTGGTCGAGAGGCATCTGCCAGAAGGGCCCTCCGCTGGCCGTGAGCCAAATACGCTCCAGAGGGGTCTCCTCGCCCATCAAGCATTGGTAGATGGCGGAGTGCTCCGAGTCCACAGGGAGGATGCGCACACTATGCTCCCGAGCAGAGCGCATGATGAGTTGCCCTGCCACCACGAGAGTCTCCTTATTGGCCAAAGCGATCTCATGACCGCTCTCAATAGCGAGGAGTGTGGGGCGCAGACCAGCAAAGCCGACGAGGGCGGAGAGCATGACGTCGTAGTCACTATGCTGCGCCAATTCGCAGAGCCCCTCAGCGCCAACGAGCACGGTGCAGGTTAGCCCCTTGAGGAGTGCGGTGTGCTCTGTGGCGGCTTTTTCGTCAGCTACAACCACGACGGCTGGATGGTATTTCTCCGCCTGCTCTACGAGGAGGGGTACGTTGCGATGAGTGGTGAGGGCATAGACGGAGAGCAGCTCGGGGTGAAAGGAGATGACCTCCAGTGCCTGGGTGCCGATACTGCCTGTCGAACCAAAGAGTGCGATGCGTCGCATAGTGTGTAGTCTGCTTGGGGGGGGGAAGGGATGGGCTTACAGGTCTAGTAGCCCTTGGGGTATGTGTAGCTGGATGGTTTTGCTCTCAGGGTCTATCGCCTCGACCAGCTCCTCGTGGATGGGGATCAAGTGCTGGGTGCCGTGGGAGGTTTCGATCGTGAGGAGGATGTTTTCCGTTTGGTCATTGACCTCTAGGATTGTGCCGACAAGCGCCCCATCGGGGGTGACCACTTGGTAGCCGATGAAGTGATCCCAGCTATAAGCGACCTCGCTCTCTGCCAGTAACTCCGTAGGAACGAAAAGACGCCATCCAGTCATCTGCTCGGCGATCGATCGATCAGCCACATGCGCCAGGGTGAGCAGGTAGCTGTCGCCTTTGCTACGATAGCTCAGGAGCTGGTACGGCACGGGCAAGGCATCGATCTCGGCAAAGAGGTAAAAGGCTTCGCGACCAGGGTCGCTGCAGAGGGTCTCCAGCTCGATGGTCAGGTAAGCGGCTAGCTCACCACGCACGCCGTGTGGCTTGCCTAGGTGACCAACGGGCGTGAGCTCCGGTACGGTAAAGGTGGTGGTGCTACTCATCGCGTCTCTCGATGTGAGCGCCTAGAGCGTTGAGTCGCTCGTGTAAATGCTGGTAGCCACGGTCTATCTGCTCCGCATTGTTGACCACACTGGTGCCATCGGCACTCATAGCGGCTATCAAGAGCGCGATACCAGCGCGTATATCTGGCGAAGCCATCACGGCAGGACGCAGACGGGTCTGGTGGTCCTTGCCAACGACCACGGCGCGGTGTGGGTCGCAGAGGATAATCTGGGCGCCCATATCGATGAGCTTATCCACAAAGAAGAGACGGCTCTCAAACATCTTCTGATGAATGAGGACGGTACCCTTAGCTTGTGTTGCTACGACAAGGAAGACGCTCAGCAGGTCTGGCGTGAGTCCTGGCCATGGTGCATCAGCAATGGTGAGGATAGAGCCATCCATAAAGGTCTCTATCTCGTAGCTCTCTCTGGCGGGTATGATGAGGTCATCGCCTCGCTCTATGATCTCGATGCCGAGCTTGCGAAACATCTGCGGGATGAGTCCTAGGTCGGGCAGACCGACGTTCTTGAGCGTTAGCTCGCTCTGCGTCATAGCTGCAATGCCGATGAAGCTGCCCACCTCGATCATATCGGGTAGGATGCGATGCGTCGTGCCGTGTAGTCGCTCGACACCCTCGATGGTGAGCAGGTTAGAGCCGATGCCTGAGATGCGAGCTCCCATGGAGACGAGCATACGGCAGAGTTGCTGTATGTACGGTTCGCAAGCAGCATTGTATATAGTGGTCTTGCCCTCTGCTAGGACAGCCGACATGATCACATTGGCG
>CAMCJO010000200.1 GCA_945875135.1 uncultured Porphyromonas sp. | reverse complement strand
TACACACTGCATATCGTCGGCAGCGTCAGATGTGTATAAGAGACAGTCTCTGGCGTCATCGCCATCTTCTCTTCTTCCATCATCTTGATTTTGATCTATTACTGGTTTTGATTCCGAGGATTTACCATCCGAGGTCTCACTCCCCGATGCATCCGCTTCGCTAAGATACGCATTTCCCCCTTGATCATTCGACCCCTTAGAAACTACACCGCCTACGCTAGAGCTAGCACTGCCCTCACCGTCTCGCTCCTCCAACTGCCTATGTATTTCACCATACTCAGGGAAGACTTTTTTGTACGCTTCCTCCTTATCCAAAGCTGGCGTATCCACAAATAAATTCTGGGCTCCTCGAGCATAACTATAATAGTCCATTAGACTACTACGCACCAGAGCTGCATCACCTCGCAAGAGCAACTTCATCAACTCCACAGCTCCTGCATTAAACAGCTTATACGGGACAACCAACCCCTCAGACTGATCAAACAGACTAGGAGTACCAAGCAGAAGCCCTAGACGAGCCACCGCCTCATCACGCAAGCGACCACTAAAAGGCTTACCATCATACAGCTGATACATACCCAGCACAGCCTGCTGTACATCACCCACCAAACGCTTTTCCTTAGGCAACATACGATCCTGCACCAGCACTAGCACTAGAGACTTACGCAGATCACTCGGTAGACGACGCAACGCATCTTTTACAGCTACAGTAGCCCCCTCCTCCAGGACGCCATACACAATATCCTCAAAAGAACGAACCACACCACTACGCACCCCACCATCCTCTCGCAACGAGTTACTATACTCATCTGTATTAATAACACCCTCCTCATACAGATACTCTAGAGCAGCCTTAGCACCAGACTCAACAGACTCCGAGATATCCGACTCCACATCATCTACACTACCCAGCAATAGAGACATAAACCGCCCATACTGAGCCTCACTCATACGCTTAGACACATCGCTCGTCACACGACGCCCAGTAGCACTCTCAGTATCAGACTGAGTCAACTGACCCAAACGTATAGCCTCCTCATCACCCACAGGAAGCATATTAACAAGAACAGGATCTTCTATCGCATCAAACGCAGACTCTTCAATACCAAACTCAGCCAAGTGAGCCCTCAGATAAGCCTCATACTTCTCCTTCTCAGCACCCGCCAAAAGCTTAAGAGCAATCGAACGATTATTTCCCTGGATCACCTCCCCACGCTCATTCACATTAGGCGCACCCACATAAGCCGTAACAGCTCCTGTTATCTCCTCAGGGCGGATAGACCGTGCTATAGCATAAGCACTCGCCACCGAGCTAGCCTTCTGCCTATCCTCCTTAGGCTGTGCCTCTGGAATAAAGTGCAACGGATTAGTACGGTCATACCTATCTGTACTAGACACCACATGCGACGGCTGCAACTGACTACGAGGGATAACAGCATAGCGACCCTTACAAGTCACCGTACTACTAAAACGAACTTCCGTAGCAGCACCCTCAGCACGAGACACCTCCTCAGGCTTCTGACGATAAATGCGTCTCAGCGTTGCATCTCCTCGCAAAATCTTATACCCCAAAGCACGTTGCACAGCTGGCGAATTAACAGTCTCATCAGCATTCGGATTCACACCCTCCAAATAAACACCCTCAGACTCACTCACACCTGGCGCATCAGAACCTTCCTCCTCACTACTGCGATACCCCAAAGAACCCACAAATCCTATCACATCATTCAGTCGCTGTAGCTCAGCATCAATCTCTGCCAGCTCACGCTTCTGAGCCTTCAGACGATCCATATACTCCACAGCACTAAGACCCTTAGACGACAACTTACGAGCCACCTTACGACGACTAGCCTTCAGATTATCAATAGCACCAGACACCACCTTGCGAGCCATATCCCTATCCCCATCACTCATCTCCAGCAAACGCTCCGCAACCTCCACGGCATCACCCGCCAGCATATCTTCCTCCTCTTGCTCTTGGCTCTTAGCTGTTGGCTGTTGGCTGACACCTGCGCCCTCCTCACGTGTAGCCCTCTGTACGGACGCACGGCTCGTGCGTCCGTCCCCGTCACCACTAGACGACTCCTCGTAGGGACGCTCGATCTGAGCGTCCTCCCCACCTCTAGTCTCACTAGCCTCACTAGAGCTACTAGAGTCACTAGAGTCACTAGAGCCACTAGAGCCACTAGAAGCACTACCTCCACTAGCACCCGTCGGCTCCGACACCTCCGTTCCTCGCGCCTCAGAGTCTTCCCCTTCCCCTTGATTATCTTCTACGCTTTTACTACCTTTGCCACTAGAAGGAGATGTTGTGGAAGAGTCCTCGTTAGTATTCCTGTCCTCAGTCATAGTACTAGACGAGCCGGTATTGGCAGGTAGACCGTCTCTCGATACGGGTACAGATCCACCCTCTCCTGTTGGCGAGCTAGGCGTAGGGCTGGAAAGGGCACCAGCCTCCTCAGTTGATTCTGAGGGCAGTATGAGGAGTTGCCCGTCCTCACGTCTAGCTTGCCTTTCTATTTTTTCGAGTCCCTTTGCGTCCAAATAGTGCCAGTGAATAATTTCCACTTGCTCCTTAGACTGGCTCACCTCTAAGAGGACAGCTCTATTCTTACCCTCAGTGTCGTTAATATAGATCAAAATCCAGTTGTACGGACGACGTTCTAACTGATTCTGTCCATACAAAGAAGGATCATATAGAGCAGACAGCAATATGGCACGACTATCATCGGGAGATAAATCCTCGTGACGATTTCTATTGCGCTCGAAGATATTCTTCTTGATGACCACAGGCTTCCCATCGCTTCCTATCGCCTCTGCTACATTAGTTGGCAAGGGCGGTAGCTCCACACTCCTATAGGGTGTCTCAAAGTCTTCGTCCGTAAGCTCTTCGATTGAGTTTACTCGCTCTGTGATAAGACGACCTTCTGCATCAACCGCATTACCTTGTGCATCAACCAGCTCACCTTCCTGAGATTCTCCATCTGAGCTATCTACCTGCTCATCGCCCTCAATCAAATCCCTACCCACAGACACAGGACTATCAGACCCGTCTGGCAAAACCATATACAAGTCCGAGTCCACAACACCTACAACCTCGCCACCACGCACCTCACCACTAGCCTCATCTCGCCAGCGAATACGACTACCCACACCAACACTCCCCGAAGGGTTGTCCTCCGTAGGGGCGGACCTGCGTGTCCGCCCGCCCTCGTCACTAGCCTCACTAGAGCTACTACCCCCACCAGCATCACTAGGATCACTAGCACCACTAGAGCCACTAGAGTTACTAGAGCCACTAGCACCACCAGCACTAGAAGGTTCCGATGGCTCCGACGCTTTGGGATTCTCAAATTCTTTTACTACCTTTGTAGCAGATATGAGCTTCTGCTTATCATTTCCGCCTGCAAGATAATTGGGCTCTTGGGTTGAAAGAAAAGCAGAAGCTTTTTCTTTGTTCACATACCGCATCAAGCCCTCATTTATCCAATCCAAGACGCCACCGATACGATCCTTAGGATATAAGCTTACAACACTATTTATGTCCACACGTACTTTACGAGACATAGGATCAGAGTAAACCCTCAGAACAACCACAAAGTTATCTTCGCCATTCTTAAGGTCAGTCAGTACCACCTTACTTCCCTCTTTAGTCCTACTATCAAACACAGCCAAGGGGCTCGACAACGCTCTAGGCAAGTCTCGTACAGCACTCATATCAAACGGGTGATTAGACTGCTCACTCTTACTCCTCAGTCTACTAGCTGACAACTCTATAGGCAAGTTAGGCACGCCCGCACCCCTAAGCACAGCACTAGGCAGACCCAACCGATACACATGCCCCTCAGACTGCCTACCACCTATCTGCTCCGCAAGCTCCGCATTAAACCGCCCATTCACAGCCTCTAGCTCCGACGCTTGCGACTGCGCTCTCTGATCGCTCTGATCGCTCTGATTTTCTCTCCCCTCCTGCATCGCTCGCACTCCACGACTCAGCATCATACGGATATCACCATCACTCACCTTAAGCGACAACCCCAAGCCGTCCAGCAATTGCCTAAAGCCTGCTACGATACGAGCCCAAACACCTGGATTACTATACGTCTCTGCCTGATGAGCTATATACTCACTCGCCAAGTCGCTACTACTCAACCCAGGATACAAACTAGCTATCTCCTCACGATCACGATCACTCATCGACTCCCACACACTATCGAAGTAGTCATACAGTGCCTTCCTATCAAAAAGCGCAGCCAACCCCCTATGACCCACCACCTCGTGAAGCACCGTACGCTCCACACTCTTACGACTAACACCATCACTGAGGATCACAACCTCACCACTGCGCTCATCGTACCAACCACGCTCACTACCTGTCTCTTATACACATCTCCGAGCCCACGAGACCTCTCTACATC
>CAMCJO010000199.1 GCA_945875135.1 uncultured Porphyromonas sp. | reverse complement strand
ACGCCCCGTGTGGACTTTCACCACAGATCTATGACATGCCCGTCATACAAAAGGGGGGGGAGTAGGACTGATTTTCCTACTCCCCCCTTGTTGTCTTGAGGTTATTGGGTTATGTCTACGGCTCTACAAGAGGTCGTTGCCTATGTCGTGGCGGTAGTTCTTACCCTCGTAGAGTGTCTGCGTGGCGGTGCGATAGCACGCCTCTTGAGCTGCCTGGATGGTGGTGCCTCGTGCCGTGATGGCGAGGACGCGTCCCCCATTGGTCACCACATGTCCCTCTTCGTCAAGCACCGTGCCTGAGTGATAGATACGTATACCCTCTGCTGGATCGGGAAGCTGGATCGGGAAGCCCTTGTCGTAATGCCCGGGGTACCCCTTGGATACGAGGACGAGCGTCATAGCTACCTCGGGTGAGATCTTTAGATCGTAGCCCGCTACCTGACCGGTCGCCATAGCGATGAGTAGCTCGAGAAAGTCACTCTCGATACGTGGCAGTACCACCTCGGTCTCGGGGTCGCCTAGACGGCAGTTGTACTCGATGACATAGGGATCGCCCGCTACATTCATCAGTCCGATGAAGAGGAAGCCTACATACTGTATACCCTCCTCTTGCAAGCCCTCTAGCGTAGGACGTATGATGCGCTCCTCGACACGCTGCATGAAGACTTCATCGGCAAAAGGCACAGGACTAACAGCTCCCATGCCGCCCGTGTTGGGCCCTGTGTCTCCATCGCCGACTCGCTTGTAGTCCTTGGCAATGGGTAGGACGCAGTAGTCGGTGCCATCGGTAGCGACAAAGACGGAGCACTCGATACCCTCGAGAAACTCCTCGATGACGATGCGCTGACCACGACTTCCAAACATACCGCTGAAGAGTTGGCCTAGCCCCTCCTCCGCCTCTTTACGATCTTGGCAGATGAGCACTCCCTTGCCAGCTGCTAAGCCGTCAGCCTTGAGGACAAAGGGTGCAGAGAGCTGATCGAGAAACTCCTCCGCCTCCTCGATATCTTGAGGTCCGAAGGTCTCGTAACTGGCTGTCGGTATGCCATGACGACGCATGAACTCCTTGCTGTACTCCTTGCTGCCCTCGAGATGAGCACCCGCCTTGTCGGGGCCAACGATGAGCAGGTCGGGATGGCGGGCATCTTCCTGCAGGTAGTCGACGAGTCCATCGACGAGCGGAGCCTCGGGACCACAGACGAGGAGCGTGACCCCGTGGGTGGAGATGAACTCACTCACCGCCTCATGCTTGGCGGGGTTGAGCTCTGGGACATTGGTGCCATAAGCAGCAGTACCCGCATTGCCTGGAGCTATGTAGAGCTTCCTGAGTAGCTTGCTCTCAGCTATGGCTGCAGCCATGGCGCACTCACGGCCACCGCTCCCGAGGAGGAGGACGGTCTGAGGAGCTTTGACCATTTCGATCTTAGCGTACTTCATAAATTCAGCGTCTGTAGACTTCTTCTCGTCTTGCTTTGTGTTGGGATAGATAAGGCTCATAGGTGTTCGAGGAAGTAACGGGTTATGACATAGTTGAGGTGCACGCGGTCGGGACCGATGACGTTGTGCTTATGCCCTGGATAGTAGTAGAGGTCGGGATAGGTCTGTGCATCTACACACGCCTTGACAAAGGCTTGCGCATGCTGCCAGACGACCACATTGTCGGAGGTGCCGTGGATGAGGAGGAGACGCCCCTGGAGGTCTTTAGCACGCTCGATGAGGTTGTTTTGCTGATAGCCCTCGGCATTGTCCTGAGGCGAGTCGTTGTACCGCTCGCCATACATGATCTCGTAGCGAGACCAGTCCATGACGGGACCGCCAGCGACACCCACCTTAAAGGTCTCGGGGTGCGTGAGCATCAGGTTGGTAGTCATAAAGCCTCCGAAGCTCCACCCATACACACCGATGCGGTTGCGATCGACATAGGGAAGGCTCTTGAGATACTCGACGCCCTTCATCTGATCGGCCATCTCGGCTGTACCAACCTGACGATGGATGACCTGCTCGAAGGCGGCACCTCGCTCGGCACTACCACGATTGTCGACCGTAAAGATGATGTACCCTTGCTGTGCCATGTAAAGGTCCCAGCCCGAGGCACCCCACTGCGGTGTGTTGGTGACTAGCTGAGCATGTGGGCCACCGTAGACGTAGACGATGGCGGGGTACTCCTTCATCTCGTCAAAGTCTGACGGCGTGATGAGACGGTAGTAAAGCTCGGTCTTACCATCAGCCGCTAGGAGCGTGCCAGTGGTAATGTTGGGCATATCAAGCTTGACCCACGGATCAGGTGCTTGATGTATCTGACGGAGCTGCAGCCCGTTATTGTCGTGCAGCATGACAGAGCGTGCGATGGTAGCACTCTGCAGATGATCTATATAGTACTGTTTGTCAGGACTAAAGGTCGCATCGTGTGTCCCAGCTACCTTGCTTAGCTGTATGGTACGTCCTCGCTTGAGGTCACTCGCGAAGATGTGTCGCTCGAGCGGTGAGGGGTAGGCAGCTTGATAGTATATACGCTCGCCCTTGGGGTCGAAGCCGTAGATGTCGGTCACCTCACCCTCCATATCGGTGAGCTTGCGGATCAACTTGCCCGTGCTACTATAGAGATAGAGTTGGCGGTAGCCTTCACGACGAGACTCCCAGACGAACTGCTCGCCCTTGCTCCCAGGAACAAACATCATCGGGCGCAGTGGCTCGACATAGTGTGCATCAGTCTCCTCAAAGAGGGTCTCAACGTGCGCCCCTGTCTGGACATCGTAACCATTGAGGAAGAGATGGTCTTGTCCTCTATTCAGCTCGGCTATGTAAACCTTCTTGCTGTTGGGATGCCACGCCACGTTTGTCAAGTAATGCTCGGGGTCACCACCGGTCGCTAGGTAAGTGGTCTGCTGATCCTCTATATGGAAGACGCCTAGCGTCACATGGTGCGAAGGAGTACCTGCCATCGGGTAGCGAACGGGCTGGACGACCGCCTTGTGCGGTGTCATATCGACGATCGGATAAGGTGCGACCATCGACTGGTCCATACGATAGAAAGCTAGTTGACGACTGTCGGGACTCCAGAAGAGCCCTCCGTCGATGCCGAACTCGTTCTGGTGAACAGACTCACCATAGACGACTGCAGCCTCAGCTTCGTCCGTAGCGACCAGCAGAGGAGCCTGAGGCGTACTGCCTGCGGGCTGTATGGTGTAGATCAGGAGCGTACCCTCCTCGCTCTTGACCGCTAGGTTGCGTTCGTTAGGACTGAGCAGCGAGGCGCGCTTTTCGATCTCACCGGTGGCGAAGTATCCGACAATTTGCTTTTGCTCTACATCTATTAGGTAGAGTCCCTTGGAGAGCTCCACCTCTAGGTAGTGGCACTGTGGGGTAAAGTCGTAAGCGATCAGCGGATAGAGCTTGTCGGTGTCATCATAAGGCTTGAGGAGTCGAACGAGTTCGTCCTGCGTGAGGACGGTCTGCTCCTGTCCTCTCGTCGGGGTGTAGACCCGTAGGCTCCGATAGTCGCCACCATCTACCGTGTAGGTGTAGCCACTCTGTAGCCAAGCAAGCCCATAGACTGGCTGCGGGTAGAAGTCTGACCGAAAGGTCTTGCCTCCATAAGTGACAGTCTCAAGGTCTAATGGTTGCTTCGTCTGTCCCTGCAGGACCGTTGTGAGCGTGAGCGTAAGAGCTCCGAAGAGCCATAGGGCGTAATGACGCAGTATGCTATTCATAGGATCAGTATGGAGTGATAGATGTTACTTATTCATTGTCGTTTGCTTCAGTCTTATGGACGAATGTCTCATCGCTGCCAAAGGTTTGGATATTGGCCTTGTAGCCAGAGCTAGAGGAGCCAGCAGGGTGTGGCCCTTTCGTGCGCTGTGTGCCTCGATGCGCAGGCCTGTCGTAAGGCTTGTCGTAAGGTTTGCCACCACGTCCCTTGCTGTAGGCCGGCTTGTCGTAGGCTGCCCGATGTCTGTGAGACTCTTGGCCTTTGCCTCGGTGAAACGCTTCGCCACGCTCTCTCCGCTGGGGAGTCTCTTCACGCTGAGCAATCTGCTCTTTGTACTCCTTGTGCTTGCCCTCAAAGAGCGTATAGCCACGCAACTCGCAAGGCAGCGATCCATTGTACAGTTCCTCGCGCAGGTCGTGCTTGAGCCCGATCGCGTGAAAGTGCTCTACCTGATGAGCGATGATCCACGCCTGAGCTCCGGCGAACTGGAACTTGAGCGTACGACCGATCATACTATAGAGCTGCTCGAAGTCGTAGTCTGAGAGACGCTCCCCGTAGGGTGGGTTCATCACCAGCAGACACTTAGGATCAGTCTCCGCCTCAGGGTGCGGTAGATGCTGATCTGCGAAGTCGCCTACCGAGAGATCAATGTAGCGAGACATACCCGATCGGGTGACGTTGCGCTTAGCCTTGGCAATGGCTTGAGGCGAGAGGTCGGAGCCGTAGATGTGGTA
>CAMCJO010000198.1 GCA_945875135.1 uncultured Porphyromonas sp. | reverse complement strand
ATGGATCGTGACTACCTAGCAGACTCTGTCGGCACAGCTGTCAAAGATATGCTACGAAGCTATGTGCCCGCCATGCCTCAGGTCGAGGAGCAGATGGACGTGACGACGGTCGACCCGAAGGACTTCGACACCTTCCTCCGCTACGTGCGCAACATACTGATCGTCGACATCGATGCGAGACGGTATACGCAAAACAGTGTCAAGTTCGCTTACGACCAGTGGGCTCACGGGCAGATCGTGGTGACGATACAGAGTCCCTCGCCCGACTCGGTCTGCTACCTCATGGCAGATCGTGGACGTGCTGTGCTCAATCTATTCGTACGCCACGAGCTGGCGCTACAAGCGAGCAACTTGGTGAAGAACTTTAGCCGCACGGCTGACCAACTAGCCGTAAAGCATATCGGCTACCATCTCAATGCGCCCGAAGACATCGTCTCCTACAAGGTAGGCAAGAATTGTCTCTGGCTCTCTAACAATGCGATGCGTCGGCGCACCGACATGCTGCTCTACAAGGTGCCTTACCATGGCGAGGCGCTGACGGCGCCTTACCTTGTGGCTCTACGCGACTCGGTCCTCGCGGTCAATGTACCTGGACCTATCGAAGGGAGCCATGCGGTCACCGCTCCTCATATCTTGATGACACGACAAGTAGCCATCGAGGGGCAACCGATGCGTACCGAGCTACGTGGACTATGGGAGCTGCGTGGCGGAGGAGCTATGGGCGGACCATTCGTACAGCACGCTTTCGTCACGCCTCAGGGCAACGAACTGGTCGTCGCAGAGGCTTTTGTCTACCACCCCAATGAGGCTAAGCGTGATGTGATGCAACAGGTCGAGGCGGCACTCTTCTCCGTAAGAGCTGACACGGTCGAGCAGTGGGATGCTGATCAAGTAGCACAGGCACGCTGGACGGCCTATACAACTTATTGAACATCTTATGACTGACAGAAGAATTGTAGTCGGGATAACCCACGGCGATATCAACGGGACGAGCTACGAGCTACTGCTCAAGCTCTTCAATCGCCATGGCGTGACCGACCTCTTTACACCTATTATATATGGATCTCCACGTATCGCCGCTTACTACAGCAAGGCACTACAGATGGAGCGCGTCTCGTGGCATCTGATCACTGACGCTGAGGAGGCTGAGCCCAACGTGGTCAACGTAATCGACGTGGTGGGCGACGAGATCGACGTGACGCCTGGCAAAGTGACCGAGGCGGCGGGAGTAGCTGCTCTGACTGCCCTAGAGCGAGCCACGAGCGACATCAACCGTAGTGCTATTGATGTGCTGGTCACCTGTCCGATCAATAAGTCGGCGATGCCACAAGACCGCTTCCCCTACAAGGGGCACACCGCCTATCTAGGCGTAGCCTGTGGACAGGGCAAGGAGCCGCTGATGATCCTCGCAGCACCTTCGGGTCTGCGGGTCGCTTTGGTCTCGACGCATGATCCGATCAGCCAAGTGTCCAAGGTCATCACCCAGCGAAAGGTGCTTAAGACTTTGGATATCCTAGACGAAGCGTTGCGCCGTGACTTTTTGATCTCTTCGCCTCGCATAGCAGTCCTCGGACTCAATCCACACGCTGGTGACAACGGACTGATCGGCTCTGAGGAGCTTGAGGTCATCGCACCGTCTATCGCCATTGCGCAGCGGGAGATGGGGATCTATGCGTTTGGGCCTTTCTCGGCCGATGGCTTCTGGGGCTCGGGAGCTTATCAGCAGTATGATGCGGTTTTGGCTATGTACCACGATCAGGGGTTAGCCCCCTTCAAGCTTCTACACCTACACGATGGAGTCAACGTGACGGCAGGACTACCCATCATACGCACCTCGCCAGACCACGGCACGGGCTACGATATCGTGATGCAGGGCGTCGCCAACGAGCAGGCACTCATGGAGTCTATCTACATGGCCATCGACCTCTACCGCCACCGCATGGCCGACGATGAGGCGCGTAGCAATGTGCTGCCTAAGCTCTACAAGAACAAACGAGGAGATAACGAGTAAATGCAAAGAGCGACAAAGTATATGGAACGCATCAACGGACTCATAGCTCGCAAAGGGATCAGACCTATGACAGATCGCATAGCCCATGAAGTGCTGGTGCGTACAGACTTTGCCGAGACTCACTACATGTCTATGCTGGCGATGCTGATGGGCATCGTCGCAGCCTTCACACTGATCGACCCGATCTCCCTATGGAGTAGCATCGTCGGCTCGGTAGTCATACTGATGGCTCTGATACTCAACGAGACCGCCTGGTCCATAGAGCGGCAACGTGTCACGAAAGAGACAACTCCGACGCTCGGCAAGCAGATCGTCGCGTGGTACACAGCTACCCCGATCGTCATACAGCTGGCGCTCCTCGTCTCCTTGCCGATACGTATCAGCACCTACCCGCCACAAGAGGCTGGTGCTGCGGGCGTGTCGGGCTGGTGGTACGCGGGGCTGGCACTTATCGTCATCGTACTCTACCTCTATCAGCTACTCATCGAGTACTTCGTCAGGTACTACCAGCGTAGCATGTCTGCACAAGTAGAGGCACAGCACTACGCCCCGCTCTTCGCCTACCGATACCAGCGGGGATATCAGGCGAATAGTCCTAAGGAGCCAGAGAGTACACGAGCCAGACGTGCACTCCGTCGCTTGCTCACGCTTTGGGAACTTTTTCTCCCATGGCATTATCGTCTGCAGTCGCTACTTTATCGACATGCCCATCAGAGTGGCGTGCCGGCTCAGTTTGTCCAGCAGATGCCTCAGTACAAGCGTGGCGTCGGCGTCACGTTAGGTCTGCTCAGCAACTACAACCGCTGGGTACTACTCGTCCTCACCCTAGCCTTCCGTTGGGAGCTTTGGTATCTGGTGGTGACAGGCGTCGTCATGACGCTGATGACCCTAGGCGTGCAGCTGTACCTAGAGTCGGAGTACCGCAAGCTCTACGAGGGACTCCTCAACAACTTACACAGCGAGGAGCAACAAGAGTCTCCACAATAGTGCTATGAGTACAAAAGACGAAACCGCAAAGCGACTAAAAGTCTACAAAGCTTCGGCAGGAGCGGGCAAGACCCACACCATGACGGAATCTTTCCTGCGTCATGTCCTAAAGAAGCCTAAGAGTAGCTACCAGGAGGTGCAGGCGGTCACCTTTACCAACCTAGCGACCCGAGAGCTCAAGGAGCGATTCTTCAAGGAGCTCCACACATTGGCGACAGAGCCTCAAGAGTCGCCTTTTTACGACAGCTTTAAGGATGACCCTCAGCTAACCAAAAATGCACGCACGGCACTCCAGTCCATACTCTTCGACTATGGCGGGCTACGCGTCAAGACGATCGACTCCTTCTTTCAAGACATCATCCATGCGCTAGCGATCGAGCTCAAGCAGCGCCCCTCGACACGAATCGAGCTCTCCACCGATCAGATACTCAGTCTAGCCGTGGAGCGACTCTTTGAGCAGCCCTCCCCCACCGCTCAGAAAGCTATCCAGAGCTTTCTGGTCAATCGCCAGGAGAAGACTATCTACGCCCTGCGAAAGAGCTTGAAGTCCTTTGCCAAGCAGCTATACAACGAGCAGGTGCAGGAGCAAGCCTTCGAGGGGAAGACGCTCTTTGATCCTCAGACCTACGACAGCTTCGTCCGTGCTGTCGAGAAGCAGATCGAGGGGGTGCAGGATCAGATCAGAGAGCAGGTGGAAAAAGCCCGAACGCTCGTCGACGAGGATGCCAAGCTCCCAGGCGGCAAGAACTCGCCACTGACGAGGCTCACGGACAGGACAAAGAATGAGCCGACGGTCGGTGCTACAAACTCCTATATAACCGCTACACCCTGGAATAAGTACTTGAAGAACCTCGATGTCACCGAAGCTCTCGACGAGAGCTACACCAAAGGCCTCGAAATTCCCCAGCTGATCGAGATCTTCCAGACGATACTCCGCCTCTACACAGAGCTCTTTACCCTACGTACGGCGATCAAAAACGGATACGAGCTACAGCTCCTCGCAGAGATACAGACGAATGTCGACAAAGTCTCCGAAGAGCTAGGCATCACGCTCCTAGACAACGCCAAGCGACTCATCCGAACCCTCGTGAGCGGCGAGGGCAGCACCGCTTTTATCTACGAGCGGCTAGGCACCAAGCTGACGCACCACATGATCGATGAGTTTCAAGATACCAGTCGCTTTCAGTACAAAAACTTCGTTCCGCTCCTTGAGGAGGCGCTGAGTAGTTCTGGCGAGGTCTTCATCGTGGGAGATGTCAAGCAGAGCATCTACCGCTTTCGCTATAGCGACCCGATGCTCCTGCAGGAAGATCTTGGCAAAGACTTCGGCGATAACCTGAATGCAGAAAACCTACCGAAGAACTGGCGTAGCGCCCCAGCGATTGTCTCCTTCAACAATCGCTTCTTCTCGCTCCTACCCACGGCCTCCGAACTCAGGCTAGAGGATTCTAACGAGAACCCCGACGAG
>CAMCJO010000197.1 GCA_945875135.1 uncultured Porphyromonas sp. | reverse complement strand
CCTCTTTACATCTCACGCTCAGTCTCATGAATCACACTCCCGACACTCCCCATAGTCCCTCGGCTGGGACACGTATGTACGTGCCGCTGCACGTTCACTCGCACTACTCTATACTAGATGGTATGGCGCCCGTCGAGAAGCTCGTCGACAAGGCGGTCGCCTGCGGTATGCCGGGCATTGCGCTCACCGATCATGGTGCTATGTATGGCATCAAGAACTTTACCAACTATGCCAACGATAAGATCAACGGCGACAAGCTCGCCCAGATCAAGTCGCTCCGCAAGCAGATCAAAGAGCTAGAAGCCGATACGTCTAACGCAGACGAGATCGCACGCATCGAAGGGGAGATCAAGACGATCGAGCAGAGCCTCTTCAAGGCGATCATAGGCTGTGAGGTGTATGTAGCGCGCCGTTCGCTCGAGCTGAAGGACAAAGATGCCAAAGATCCCGACAACCCCACCCGCAGCATAGACCGCAGCGGCTACCACCTGATACTCCTAGCCAAAAACCTCCAGGGCTACCGCAACCTCATCAAGATGGTCTCCATAGCGTGGGAGCACGGTGAGTATTACAAACCGCGTATCGACAAGAAGCTGCTATCAGAGCATCACGAGGGGATCATCGCCTCCAGCGCTTGCCTCGGAGGCGAGATCGCACAGCACATCCTGCACGGTCGTCTCGACGAGGCGCGCCAGACGGCCCTGTGGTACAAGGAGACCTTTGGCGAGGACTATTACCTAGAGATCATGCTCCACCCGAATAGCGACTCGCCGAGTGGTGAAGAGACCTACCGCAAGCAGTTGCTAGTAGCTCAGGAGGTGATCAAGATGGGACAAGAGCTGGGCATCAAAGTCATTGCGACGAACGACACCCACTTCCTCAACGAAGAAGATGCCGAGGCGCACGATCACCTGATCTGTATGACGACCAATACGCCCATCTCCGATCCTAATCGTATGCGCTACACCAAGCAGGAGTGGCTCAAGTCGCCCGAGGAGATGACGGCAATCTTTGCCGACTACCCAGACGTACTGGAGAACACGCTAGAGGTATGCAACAAGGTGGAGTACTACAGCATCGACCACGCTCCGCTGATGCCTCACTTCGAGCTTCCCGAGGGCTTTACGAGCGAAGACGACTACCTGCGCCACCTCACCTACGAGGGTGCCAAGAAGCGCTACGGCGACCCCATCCCCACAGAGGTACAGGAGCGCATCGACATGGAGCTGGGCGTGATACAGAACATGGGCTTCCCCGGCTACTTCCTCGTCGTGCAGGACTTCATCGCAGCAGCCCGACAGCTAGGCGTGCGCGTCGGTCCCGGTCGTGGGTCCGCAGCTGGCTCTGCGGTCGCTTACTGCCTCTCGATCACCCAGATCGACCCGCTCAAGTACGGCTTGCTCTTCGAGCGTTTTCTCAACCCCGACCGTATCTCCATGCCCGATATCGACATTGACTTTGACGATAAGAACCGCTGGCGTGTCCTCGAGTGGGTCACCAATAAGTATGGTCGCGATCATGTCTCCAACATCATCACGCTCACCACGATGGCGACAAAAGGGGCGATCAAAGGGGTGGCACGCGTCGAGGAGCTGCCGCTAGACCAAGCCAATAGGCTCTGCAAGCTCATCCCCGATAGAGCACCCGAAGGGGTCAAGCACCTCAACCTAGAGTGGATGGTGCAAAACAACCAAGAGTTTCGCGAGGCATCCGTTAGTCAGAACGAGCAGCTAGCCAATACGATCCGCTATGCCCGTCAGCTTGAGGGTACAGCTAGTACCACAGGCGTACATGCCTGCGGTGTCATCATCAGCGGCCCGCCCGTCAGCGATGTCGTCCCCCTCTCGACCGCCATCGACCCAGACACCAACGAGCGCAAGCTCGTAGCGCAGTATGAGGGTAAGGTGATCGAGCCCACGGGACTGATCAAGATGGACTTCCTCGGTCTGCAGACCCTCAGCATCATCAACGATGCCCTAGAAAACATCAAGATGAGCTACGGCATAGACCTAGACATCGACACGATCCCCGTCGACGATCCCAAGACCTTCGAGCTATACTCACGCGGTGACACCGTCGGCACCTTCCAGTTTGAGAGCCCAGGCATGCGCAAGTACCTGCAGCAACTAGAGCCGACCGAGTTTAAGGACCTAGTCGCTATGAATGCGCTCTACCGCCCAGGGCCTATGGACAATATCCCCACCTTCATCGAGCGCAAGCATGGTCGTCAGGAGATCACCTACGACCTACCCGAGATGGAGCCTTACCTCAAGGACACCTACGGCATCACCGTCTATCAGGAGCAGGTGATGATCCTCTCTCGTGTGCTGGGCGACTTCACACGAGGCGACAGCGATAGCCTCCGTAAGGCGATGGGTAAGAAGAAGGAAAAAGAGATGGCCAAGTACCGCATCAAGTTTGTCGAAAACGGGGTCGCCAAGGGGCATCCACGTGACACCCTCGAGCGCATCTACGACGGATGGCAGAAGTTTGCCAGCTACGCTTTCAACAAGAGTCACTCCGTCTGCTACGCCTGGGTCGCCTACCAGACCGCTTACCTCAAGGCGCACTACCCCGCACAGTTTATGGCAGCACTACTGACCTGCAACCAAAACAAGTCCGACAAGCTCACCAAGTACCTCGAGGAGGTGCAGCACATGGGACTAGAGGTCAAGGGGCCAGACGTCAACGAGAGCTTCTCCGCCTTCTCGGCAAACAAAGAGGGCGTCATACGCTTTGGCCTCGGAGGTATCTCACACGTCGGGCTATCCGTCGCTGAGGCTATCATACAGGAGCGCGAGGAGCATGGGCCCTACCAAGACGTGTACGACTTCTTCCAGCGCACCGACCTGAGCAACTGCTCACGACGCGCACTCGAGGCACTCATCCTGTCAGGAGCCTTCGACAACTTTGGCATCGAGCGAGAGGTTTACTTCGCACCCATCGCTAAGAGTAACGCGAGTAGCCTCTCCTATGGCAAGGACGAGACCTTCCTCACGGCACTCATGCAGTACGGCAAGATCCTCGAGAGCGAGCGCACGCAGGTGCAGGCCTCACTCTTTGGCGATAGCGACCCCAGTGTCAAGCTCCCCAAGCCAATGCCCCCCAAGGATGTGGAGCCCTGGAGCCATCTAGAGCGACTCACCAAGGAGCAGACCTATATAGGTATGTACCTGAGCGCCCACCCGCTAGACCCCTATGCCTTTATCATTGAGAATATCTGCAACTGCCCCGCCTCCGACCTAGAGCACTTTGCCGAGCTGGGACTCACGCAGCTCACCAGCGCCGGGCTAGTCACCAAGGTGCGTCAAGGCATTAGCAAGAAAAACCAGCCTTACGCCATTATCCAGATCGAAGACACCTCCGGCACGGGCGAGATACCGCTCTTTGGGCAGGATTACGTAAATTTCGGTAACTTTGCACAGGAAGGACTAGCCATCTTAGCGAAGATGAGCGTCACGCCAAGCCGATACGATCCGAATCGCCTCTACCGCTCTGTGCAGAGCATGCAGCTCCTATCAGACATCACTGAGGATGCCTTCAGGAGCATCCAGCTGACCATCAATCTGAGCCAGGGCGAAGACGCCACCCCAACGGCTTCATACGAAGAAGGCGCCGACGGCGAGGAGGAAATACTCGATCGCCCCAACACCCTCGAGGGAGCTATCGAGCTGGGCAACGCAATCAAGGATCACCCTGGTAAGACGGAGCTAGAGATAACCTTCTGCTCCTCTATGGTACCCTACACGACCACCATGTATGCACCCAGCATAGAGCCCGGCAAGTGGCTCCTGGAGATCGTCAAGAAGTACCAGATCCAGTGTACCGTGCAGACAGCTAAGTGATAGTCCCTACCTATTATATAGAAGACATTTCATACTAACTCTAAATACACAAGAACTATGGCAATGGAAATTACAGATGCAAATATAGCCGGTCTGATGGCTGAGGGCAAACCGATGATCCTAGACTTCTGGGCTACCTGGTGTGGTCCCTGTCAGATGATCGGGCCAATGATTGAGGAGCTCGCTGAGGAGTTCGACGGCAAGATCATCATCGGCAAGGTCAACGTCGACGAAAACAGCGACCTGCCCAGTCAGTACGGCATCCGCAACATCCCAACGATCCTCTTCTTCAAGGGCGGTGAGATGGTGAGCAAGCTCGTCGGCGCACAGAGCAAGGCTAAGCTACAGGAGGAGGCACAGAAGCTCCTCGACTAGTCACGGCGACAGTCGCCGTCATCGGACAGCGTCCGAATCACGACGTAACGACCCGACGTGTAACGATTTATAGGGACGCACGAGACGTATAGCGATCTGTAGGGACGCACGGCTCGTGCGTCCGTTGTGTCAAAGCGTGACGTGTAACGTCGTATCAAAACGTGACGTGTAACGTCGTATCAAAACGTGACGTGTAACGATTTGTAGGGACGCACGGTCGTGCGTCCGTCGTAGTACGGCAAGACGTCGTCGTGC
>CAMCJO010000196.1 GCA_945875135.1 uncultured Porphyromonas sp. | reverse complement strand
TTTTTTTGTCCCAACGGGGGTGGGAGCGATTCATCCCATCAGTATGGGACGTTGTTTGAGGCGTTTTTTAGCGAGCAGTACCTACTACTGGGTAGGGATGCGAGGGCGGTCCCTTGGCAAAGAGGTATAACTTTGCGGTGTAATAGATCCATACAAGCTGTACACCCCGCCACAACAGCGGTCAGAAGTGTCCTGACGGGGGTATTGGCGCATGGTAAGCAAACAAACTATGAATAGTCCGACACCAGATATACAGCAGCGTATCGAGGAGGGTGCCTTACGGCTCTTCTCTCGGCATGGCTACATAGGCACCTCGATGCGTATGGTGGCCAAGGAGGCTTACGCCTCGCTGGGCAGTATATACTACTATTATGAGGACAAGGAGGCACTCTTTCGCTCGCTCGTAGAGCCTGCGATCAAGGGGCTAGAGGCATTTTACGCCTTACCGCCTGAGGATCAAGATATGGAGATGGATATGCTGGACCCTGTGGAGCGTAAGCGGAGGGGCTACTCGAAGGCACCATTCTACCAGTACATCATCGACCATGCGGAGGCTCTGCGACTGGTCTTCTTCGCCAGTGCGGGCTCCTATCTAGATCACTATGAGGATCGACTCAATCAGTTGAGCAACGAGGCGACCATCCGCTACTTCGAGCGGTATCGGGAGCTGCATCCCGACTGGAAAGCCGAGGTCGATCCCGCCTTCGTCGCTATTTACTCAGCCTTTATCACGGCAACCATCAAAGCTATACTACAGCGGTCCGACACCAGTCCAGAGGAGCTGGCACGGTTCTGTCAGTGCCACGAGAAGTTTAGCTTCGGCGGTTGGCGAGAGCTCTTAGGGGTCTAGTGAAACAGTTCACTAGACCTTTTTTTTGAACACTTAGCGAAAGACGTTCAGTTTTCCCTCTCTTCTCAATAAGCAAATCAACCAACTAATCAATGAGACGATACAGACTACTATTACTAATCATGCTACTCTCCCTCAGCGCAACAGTAGCTCAGGAGTACCACTACCGTGGCAACGTACTAGATGACGCTACGGGCGAGCCTCTCATCGGTGCCAATGTCTATGCCGAGCCGAAAGGAGCGGGAGCCGTCACCGATGGCGAGGGTCGCTGGGAGCTCACCTCCAAGCAGCGGGTCAAGACGCTCGTCGTGAGCTATGTGGGCTACAAGAGCAAACGCATCACATCCCCACGGCAAGATGGCAAGCCGATCAGCGTGAGACTAGAGGTGGACGAGACGACGCTAGGCAGTGTCGTCGTCGTTGCCAAGCGTCAGGAGCGCGCTCTGCGTGAGTCCGCAATGCCTATCTCGGTCATCTCGATGCGACAGCTACAAGGCACCGCCTCCTCGATAGACGAGGTACTGTCTCGCACTACTGGTGTGACGCTACGCAATACGGGCGGACTAGGGAGTGCCTCGCGCATCTCGCTACGTGGACTAGAGGGCAAGCGAATGGGCATCTACATTGACGAGACACCCTTTGGCGAGATGAGCGACTTCATCTCGATCAATGACATCCCGACCGATATGATCGAGCGGGTGGAGGTCTACAAGGGGATCGTACCCTACAAGTTTGGCGGCTCAGCTATGGGCGGAGCGGTGAATGTGGTGACCAAGGAGTACCCGCCGAAGTACTTTGACGCTTCGTATGAGGTGGGATCGTACAATTCGCACATGCTCTCGACAGTCTTCAAGCGTACACTGGGGGATGCGGGCATACAGCTAGGACTTGGCGGTACGTTCGCTTACTCGGACAACAACTACAAGATGGAGTTACCACAATACAAAGATCGGATCGTGAGACGAGACCACGATCAGTTTCAGAAAGCGATCCTAGGCGGTAGCCTTAAGGCGACGAAGTGGTGGTTTGACGAGATCAAGCTAGAGTGCGTTGGGACCTACATTCGCAGGGAGATACAGGGCTTTGAGTGGGACGTGCGAGAAGCTTTTACCCTCTCCAAGGGATTGGCTCTGGGAAGTACCTTCAAGCGTGCAGACTTCTTCCTCCCAGGGTTAGATCTAGACGCATCGGTCGGGCTAGTCTTCGGGCAAAATGGACTGACCGACAAGGCTGCGCATCGCTACGACTGGGATGGCAAGGAGTACCCCGCGGGCTCCTCTTATGGGGGCGAGCTATCGAGCATACCTGCCGATGGGGTCAATCGGACGATCAACCTGGTGGACAAGCTTAACCTGAACTATACGCTAGACCGCCATCAGGCTTTCAATCTCAACCTGTGCCACACTTACGCTTATCGCAATCCTACCGACACGCTTATGGATCGAGCTTTGGGCTATAAGGCGAACTTCAAGAGCCGTATGAACAGCCTCACGGCGGGAGCCTCCTACGACCTCACGCTCTTTGAGGATAAGCTCCAGAATGCGCTTACCGCAAAGTACTACAACTACCGCTCTCGCTCTAAGGTCATCGGGACGATCAGTATGGGCGACCTCAAGGATGTGATGACCAATCGACACTTCTTCGGCTGGAGCGAAGCTATCCGCTACCGCTTCACGCCGGACTTCCTGATCAAGGCTTCCTATGCGGACGAGGTGCGCATACCTACGAGTGAGGAGCTACTAGGCAATGGCTACTCGATCAGTGCCTCGACGGACCTTCGTCCCGAGCATAGCCGTGGGGGTAACATTGGCTTGGTCTATCGCAACCTCTCGCCCACATCAATGCGGTTGATCGAGGCTGAGATCAATGCTTTCGGCTCTTACATCACCGATATGATCCGCTTTATGCCAGGAATTATTCCCTCCATGAGCTGCTATCAAAACTTCGGGAGCATCCGCACGTGGGGCGTAGAGGGCGAGGTGAAGTGGGATGCCCTCCCCTGGCTCTACCTCTATGGCAATGCAACCTACCAAGACCTCAGAGACACGCGCCGACTGATCCCCTCGACGAATGTCGCTAACCCGACTTACCTCAAGCGTATGCCCAACATCCCCTACTTCCTAGCCAATGCGGGCTTGGAGCTACACAAGGAGAATCTCTTCGGTGGGGAGGGCAACAACAGCCGTCTGATGCTCGACGCCTCCTATGTGCATCAGTACTACTACGACTTCGAGGTGAGCCAGTACCAAGAGCGCAAGATACCGACTGCTCTGCGCCTAGACTTAGGAGTAGAGCAGAGCCTGCGCAATAATCAGTGGACGATCACCTTCAAGGTCAAGAACCTGACCAACCAGCGTCAGATGTCGGAGCTAAACCGTCCGTTACCAGGCATTAACTTCTCGGTAAAGCTGCGCTACCTCTTCAGATGACAATTATATATTCACCAATTCAAATAACAGATTTCACTATGAACAGATTTAACAAACTAACCAACAGGCTCACCCTTATCGCAGCCCTCCTACTAGGGCTAGCGCTCACCAGCTGTGACAAGGAGCCTAAGCCGACACCCCAAACGGGTAATGAGCGGATTCTCTTCTCCACCTCAATAATAAATGCGGACGGAGCCTCAGGCAATGGTTACCTGCAGGCTATCGGCTCTATCGAGGCGAAGAAGTACGACAACAGCCGTGGCGTGCCAGTCGGCTTCGGCACGGAGCCTATTTACTGCGGAGATCATCTCTACGTCCTGCCCGACTATATGGGTATGGGCAAGGCTGAGCTCGTCTGCTACACCGTAAGCAAGGAGTTGCAGCTCACCAAGCGTGGCGCCATGGAGCTCCCAGGAGGAGCCGCTGCCTGCAATGTGGTCGAGGTCTCTCCGGAGAAGGCTTACATCAGCTTCCAATACATCGGACAGGTCTGGGCGTTTAACCCCAAGACGATGACCAAGACGGCCGTGATAGACCTCAACCAGTACAAGCACGATGACACCAATGTGATGCCAGGAGCTATGGCAGTACGCGATGGCAAGCTCTACGTAGGGCTCTGTCAGATGGACTCCAAGTGGATGCCACTACACAAGGAGGTCGAGCTGGCGCTCATAGACATCGCAACGGACAAGGTGGAGAAGAAGATTTCCTCTACCACCTCGGGGCTCTCTGTCGCTACCCGTCCTATCGTGGCTAACTCGATCTTCCTCGATGACAAGGGCGATCTGTACATACTCTGCATGGGGAGCTTTGGCTTCAACCCTGAGTTCCCCGGAGGTATCGTTCGCGTCAAAAAGGGAGAGACCGAGATCGACCCCTCATGGTCTATGAATCTCTCGGAGATCAACATAGAGATCAAGGGCGTCCTACCCCAGACGACCAAGCTCCCCGCCAACTACATCGGATCGATACACTACGTCTCTGGCTCTAAGGTGGTCGCCATCATGGGCATCTATGCGCTCGACCCCACGAGCAAGAACCCCTACACGGCTCTCTACTGTATTCCTACGGTCATCGACCTAGAGCAGCGTACCATCCAGCAGATTGAGGGTATCCCAGTGTCCAATCCTCACGCAGTAGCCCTCGGGCGGTACAACGATCGGATCATGATTGGCTCGGCAGGCAAGGAGCGTAGCGGATTTTACTCCTACGATCCTAAGACAGGCGCTGTCTCCGACGG
>CAMCJO010000195.1 GCA_945875135.1 uncultured Porphyromonas sp. | reverse complement strand
TAGCGTGACGACCCCCTCCTTCGCAACGGGCAGGGTGCCATGCGCATGGCTCAGCTTGATATGGTTCACTGGCTTGAGCAGGTCGGTAGCGTCGTACGCCTTGCCCTGCACATCGAGACTATCCGAGATAAACGGCTTCATCACCCGGTACTGCTGCACCTGTAGCGGTATGACGGTGAGGGTGTCTGATTGATCCGTCGTAGCTGACGGAACTGCCGCTGGCTGCTGAGCGGTCGTGTAGAGCGTTGCGAGCACCCAAAGCGGGAGCATCGCAAAGAATCGTAATAAGTCTCGTTTCATATCCTGTTGCTGATTATTTACCTAGATAGCGTCGCTCCGTAAGAGCTCCGGCTAAGTTTCCACGCCACAAAGTTAACCTTTTGTTTTCTCTTATGCAGGGGAAACAAACTTGTGCCTTTTGACAGACGGGTTAAAGGTGAGGGGCGGGGACGCCGTTGTGGAGCTCGACGGGAGCATGCTCGACGTTGAGTTCGTCGTAGAGGCCTGCGTCGAGGAAGCGCTGCAAGACCTGTGCACCACCCTCGACGAGGAGCGACTCGATGCCTCGACTATGCAGGAGCGTGAGCAGGTCGCACACCTCGCCAGTCGTAGCGAGGCAGGAGACGTGAGGCGGGTATTGCCCGTCGGATACTTGCTCTAGGAGTGCAGGCGGAAGGAGTATGATCGTTGGTGCCGTAGCGTCTTGTAGCATACGCAGCTCGGGGCGAGGCAGCCGACTGTGACACCAGAGGAGACGGATCGGCTGACCGCCACTACCCGATCGATTGGTCAGCTGCGGATCGTCCAGATCGGCCGTGTGATGCCCCACTAAGATAGCGTCGTGGAGCGCACGCAGACGATGCACCGCGCGCTGGCGGAGTGGCGAACTGAAGATGTAAGGCGCCTCGCTCGCGTCGTGACGCAGGCGATCTATGTAGTGGTCGGCACTCTCGGCCCACTTGAGCGTAACGTAGGGGCGCCCTAAGGTCTGCGCCACGAGGAAGTGGCGGTTGAGCGCGATAGCCTCTTGCTCTAAGCATCCTACCGATACCTCGATGCCCGCTTCGCGCAGGCGTGCCACGCCTCGTCCATCCACTTTGGCAAAGGGATCCAGCATCGCTATGACCACTCGGGCGGGTCGCAGTCCCGCAATGAGTTCTGCGCAGGGCGGTGTCTTGCCGTAGTGAGCGCAAGGCTCTAAGCTCACATACCAGGTCGCCTCGCCGATAACGCCCCGCAGCTCCTCAGGAACGCTACGCCACGCCATCACTTCGGCATGGGGGGCGCCGGCGTAATGGTGGTAACCTTCGCCAATAATCTTATCTTTGTAGACAATTACCGAGCCGACCATCGGATTGGGACTGGTGCGCCCCTGCGCTAAGGCTGCGAGTTGCAGACAGCGCTGCATGTAGATCTCGTCTGGTGTGGTAGGTGCTGTATGTTTCATCTAAGTAAAGGTCGCTACAAAATGAGTGAAGCTATGATAGTTGCTGGTATGACGCTGCGTGATGCGGCGCTGGCGATAGCGGAGGCGCTGCCTGGGTACTATGCCGAGGCGCGGGAGCGTCAGGCTATGAGCGAGATGCTCCTGCAGCATATCACTGGGCTTAGCCAGACAAACTATCTGCTTGACCGCAAAGTTAGACAATTGTCCGACACGGAAGCGGTTTGGCTACAGCAAGCCCTCGAGCGACTGGCGCACGATGAGCCGATACAGTATATCTTAGGGGTGGCACCCTTTGACTCATTTGATCTAGCGGTCGGCAAGGGAGTGCTCATACCACGCCCCGAGACAGCCGAGCTGTGCGAACTGATCCTCGCTCGTCACCCCGCCACGGAGGCACCCCAGCGGCTCCTCGATGTGGGGTGTGGCTCTGCCTGCATACCTATATATATAGGTAGTCACCGCCCCCGTTGGCAGCTCTATGCGATGGATCAGTCGGAGCAGGCGCTACACTATGCAGAGCAAAACATTCGTCAGACGGGTGTCGCCGTCCAGCTCTTCCGTGGCGATCTCTTCGCTTGGTGTCAGGGGAAAAACCTACCCGCCAAGCTTCCTCCGATAGACCTTTTGGTGAGCAATCCGCCCTACATCCCCGAATGCGACAAGGCGACGATGCGCCCCAATGTACTCGTGGGAGAGCCTCGTGAGGCACTCTTCGTACCAGACGAAGACCCGCTCTGCTACTACCGTGCGCTCGTAACGCTCGTGCCTCGTATTCGCTCGCCGCACGCACCGCTCACGCTCTACTGCGAGACGCATCACCAGCTGGCGCACGAAGTAGCAGCGCTATGCGAACAGGCAGGAGCCGCTTCGTCAGAGGTGCTTCTCGATCTGACGGGTCGAGAGCGATTTGTACAAGCCACTTTTTAATAAAAACGAAACCATGGACACCGAGATACTAAACAAAGCCAAGTACTACTGCGCACGCGCTGAGCGGTCGCCACGCAATCTGCGCCTCTTCCTCATGCGTCGGGAGGTGCCCTCGGACGAGATCGACGAGTACCTCGCCCTGCTCCAGGAGGGTCGCTACTACGACCCGCAGCGCTACGCCGAGAGCTACGCCCGCACACGCTATCGCGATATGAGTCAGGGACCCCTCAAGATACGTCAGGCACTGCGTATGCAGGAGGTGCCGACGGAGATCATCGAGGCGGTACTGCCAGAGGTCATCGAGGCGGAGGAGCCGAACTACTCCCTCGCGGAGCTACTCGAGAGCAAGCTGCGTCGCACGTCGGCACGGACGCCTCGTGCGCTCTTTGACAAGATGATGCGCTACGGCGTGGGGCGTGGCTACCAAGCGAGCGAAGTGTACGAAGCACTACAAGAGGTGCTCCAGAGAATGCGGGAGGAGGAAGAGGATAACGAGTCGGAGGAGGAGTAAAGCGTAAAAGCAATCGTACCCTGATGAGCCACAAACCGACGAAAAGTCCCTCCGCAGGACGCATCGCCCCGCCACCGCCACAAGGATGGCGGGCAACGGCTCGTGAGTCGCTCCTACAGCTCCTCTACCCGCGCTGGTGCCCCGTCTGTCACACGCTACTTCCGCCGAATGCTCCACCCCTCTGCCTTACCTGTCAAGGCGCGCTGGGACGCTATCACGAGCGTACGGTCGGTGCGCTGGACCGTCTGCGTGGTGCCCACCCGATGCCTCGCAGGGTGCTGGCTCCCTATCTCTATGCTCGTGACGATGCGATGGCACTGATCGTCCACGACATCAAGTATCACGGCAATAAGCCACTCGCAAAGTATATGGGTCGCCTCATGGGCACGCTCCTACCGCTAGAGCGGGAGCAGATAGACTACATCATACCTGTACCGCTGACGCCGGGCCGTACACTGGAGCGAGGCTACAATCAGGCGGTACTGCTGGCCGAGGGGATCTCTTCGGTCACGGGTATCCCCTATCTGCCTCACGCTTTGCGACGTACACGCTTTCAGGGTAGTCAGACGCACCGTGACCGCACGCATCGTCTGGAGGCTATGCTCGGGAGCTTCACTCTAGGCAGCGAAGTGATTCCCCCAGACAGCCACATCCTACTCCTAGACGATGTGCTCACGACCGGAGCGACCCTCACGGCGGCGCTCAATGCCCTAGCGGACACGCCCCTAGCGCAGGTCTCTGTCGGCGTCCTAGCGGTCGGCACGATAACAGCTTAGTTGGCTATTGGCTGTTAGCTGTTGGCTGTTAGCTGGAATGATCGGAGCTATCAGAGCTATCGGAGTGATCAGAGCCAACAGCCAACAGCTAACAGCCAAAGGCCAGCAACTAACCTCTTTTTCGTATCTTTGTAACCATAAGAATTCGGACAAGAAATCATTATGGCATCACAAGAAGACCTCTTTAAGAAGATTGTATCCCACTGTAAGGAGTATGGGTTTGTCTTTCCCTCATCTGATATTTACGACGGACTGAGTGCCGTCTACGACTACGGTCAGAACGGTGTAGAGCTTAAGAACAACATCAAGCGCTACTGGTGGGAGGCGATGACACGCCTGCACCCCAACGTGGTCGGCATCGATTCGTCGATCTTTATGCACCCAGACATCTGGCGGGCATCGGGACACATAGATGCTTTCAACGATCCTCTGATCGACAATAAAGACTCCAAGAAGCGCTACCGCGCGGACGTCCTCATCGAGGACCAGATCGCTAAGATCGAGGGTAAGGCAGAGAAAGAGATCGAGAAGGCGCGCAAGCGCTTTGGCGAATCCTTTGATGAGTCACTCTACCGCACGACCAATCCTCGTGTCAAGGGCTACCTCGACCAGGCGGAGGCTCTGCGCCAGCGCATGGCTAAGGCACTCAACGATAACGACCTCGAGGAGCTACGCCAGATTATCATCGACGAAAAGATCGTCTGCCCTATTAGCGGCACGACAAACTGGACGGAGGTGCGTCAGTTTAACCTGATGTTTGCCACCGAGGTTGGTTCGACGGCCGAGGGCGCTTCGACGATCTACCTACGCCCCGAGACGGCGCAAGGGATCTTTGTCAACTACCTCAACGTGCAGAAGACGGGACGCATGAAGCTCCCCTTCG
>CAMCJO010000194.1 GCA_945875135.1 uncultured Porphyromonas sp. | reverse complement strand
TGGAAGATCATCTCCTTGATGCGGCTCGTATTGTAGTAGCAGTCAGCCACTCTGACGTAGGGCACAGCGGCCGCTACCTTGACATATCCATAGTTCATAGCTTCGACTATAGTCTCTTGTAAAGCATTACGCCACAAAGATACAAAATCATTGCGGTCTATCCTCACTTCCACGTTTCTCACGAGTAACCATGTGTAGGGACATACGAAAGCTTTAGAGGTGAGTAGCTCGGCCGAGACCTGAAAGAGTACTTAGAAAAAACTTCAGTGTCTCCAAAGACCCTATGCTTTGAAGACACTGGAAAATAGATGGAAGCTAAACTTCTTATTCGACAACTAGCACGTCAGTATCCAATCTCAACGCTTCTATAGCTGTAAAGCTCAGCTTAAATTTCTTAGCCTCATTGACTGGGGTGTAGTAAATCTGTTCATATTCAGAAAGAGATTCAGGATGAGCATCTCCATAAGGAGGCTGTTTCTTTTTCGTGTCACTCGATTGCCCAGTTACAAAGGTAGACCACTGTGTGAAAGTTCCTGATATTACCCCCTTGACACACGCTCGTGAAGAGTCCTTTTTATAGATGTCGACTTTTACATCCTCTTTTGCCACCAATGACGGAGTTCGAAAATAAGGATCCTTCTTACGTAGCTTTTCATAAATAGACGGGATATACTGTTCGTCCATTCTAAGTCTATCGTAAAAGAAGACAGAAGCACGATGAACGACCCAATCCTCGGGAGAGACCTGAAGGTGGATAGAGGCAAAGCTTCTGTGATTCGGATGCAGTGTACCCATCACACCTCGCAATAGAAGCCAAGACTCTCCTTTGTAGTTACACCACTGGGCATAGAACATACAGTCGACATCTGGTTGTTTGAACATAGTCACATCTTTGTATGGCTTAAATGCATAAAAAGTTGCGATGCTATCCTCTATGTTGATTCCTATATAGTCTGTCCTCTTGGGAGGGGGAATCATAATGTGATCTAGGGATACATCTTCTCTCTCTGATTTCGCACTCGTAAACAAGTCGCACGAAGCTAGAAGTAGTATAGAGAGTACAAACAGCACGCTCCAAACGACGTTTCTGTTGAATAAACATCTCTTTATCATACCTGTGTTTCTGCTAAATTATCGCGGATTAGAACTTACTTCTTGATACTTCGTTGGCTCTATGCCGTTTTGGTATCTATCCAACTCAACATACTCGATACCATAATCTTGTAGAAATCCTGTTTGCACTTGTTCGAAGTCTATCTCCGAATAAGTTTCGTTTAGTTCTCTACGTAGCTTAGTGAAGTACTCTTGTGAGAAAAGAGTTGTACTCCACAAGAGAACTAGAACAAAGGATGCCCAAAATGAGAAGTTCTTTTTCATATTCTTTATGTGTTTGATTACGATGCGCAAGTTAAAACAAGTAATTTATATCTGCAAGTCCTCTTTGTGTATCCGCACATCGTACATCCCATATTCTACAAATTGGTTAGCTCGATGAGACGAATAGTGATTCGTAGGGACATACGGCTCGTACGCACCGAGTGTGCTTCCCTACATTATCCGTCATCCATCGTTTCGCACATCGTATTTTCCACTCCAAATTGCATTTTGGAGTGGAAAATACGAATGCTTATGGCATGTGGTGTGACGGCTGTGTGGCGCGCTGTAGCGTCAGGACTCATGGTTGTGCTGTTTCTGGTGTGTGCTGCCGAGACGAATCGTTTCTGTATCTTTGCAGTGCAACAGATCGATAAGAAGATGGACAGATTACGCTGTGTGAGATATTTGCTGAGCTGCTGGGTGCTCTCCCTGCTGCTGATCTCGTGTGGCAAGGGGCACTCTGACGAGGACACTACGGGGAGCGCAGAGGTCGATAGCACGGCCACGATACGCTATGCCGAGGGGCTACAGATAGAGCATGCGGGCGCGGTGACGCTGGTTACCATTTCGGACCCGACGCATGACAGTAATGAGGTGTATCGCTACGCTTTGGTGCCTCGTGAGCAGGCTCAGGAGCTGGCTGCTGAGGTGCCTGAGGGCTACATCATGATAGAGACGCCCGTGCGTCGGGTCATCGTGATGACGACGCTACAACTCTCTAACTTTATCAAGCTCGATGCGGTAGATCGTGTCGTGGGGATGCCGAGTACGCGCTTCCTCTTCAACGAGGAGATGCAGGCTCGGCTCGCTTCGGGTGCAGCTAAGCGGATCGGCATCGAGGGTAACTTCGACAGCGAGCTGATCATGGCGCTGCAACCAGACATTATATTAGTAAGCCCCTTCAAGCGAGGGGGCTACGATGTGATCAAGCAGCTAGATATACCGCTGATTACCTTCCTGGGATACAAGGAAACTTCGCCGCTGGGGCAGGCTGAGTGGATTAAGTTTACGGCTCTCCTGCTCGGTATGGAGGAGCGTGCGGACATGCTCTTTAGTACGATCGAGCAGCGCTACCACGAGCTACAAGCTTTGATCACCGATGACTTGCCCCGTCCGAAGGTACTTAGTGGCGAACTGCACGGCGGCAACTGGTACGTGGTGGGTGGCGCGAGCTACTTAGCACACCTCTTTGAGGATGCGGGTGCGGACTACTTTATGGCAGACGATAAGGAGTCGGGTGGCTTCTACGTTGACTTCGAGACGGTCTATGCTCAGGCGGCTGATGCGGACTATTGGCGCATTGCGAATAGCTACGACGGTGCTTTCTCCTACGATGTGCTGGGCAAGACGGATGCGCGCTACCGAGACTTCAAAGCTTATCGGGACAAGCGGGTGCTGTACTGCAATCTGCGGGAGAGGCCTTTTTATGAGCTTTCGCCCGTGGAGCCAGAGGTGGTCTTGGCGGACTTGATCCACGCTTTTCACCCGCAGCTACTGCCTGACCATGAGCCAGTCTTTTACTCGATATTAACCCACTAGGGGAGCTATGCGACGTCCGATTATAGCCTTTACACTTATAGCACTCCTCATCGTAGTGTTCTTCGTGCTCAACCTATCGCTGGGGACGATAGCTATCCCTTTTGACCAGGTGGTGCGCATACTCTTTGGGGCAGATGCTAGTGGCGATGAGATCTGGCGCAACATCATCTGGAAGAGTCGCTACCCGCAGACGATTACAGCGCTGGTAGCGGGTGCGGGCCTCTCGATCAGCGGTCTGCAGATGCAGACGGTCTTTCGCAATCCTCTTGCGGGGCCTTCGGAGTTGGGTATTAGTTCAGGAGCTAGCCTAGGCGTGGCGACCTTTATCCTCCTCTCGGGGAGCATTAGCCAGCGAGCACTGGTGCGGATGGGCTTCGTGGGGGAGATGGCTGTCTCGGTGGCGGCACTCCTCGGGGCACTCCTTGTGATGTCGATCATCATGACGATGGCGCAGCGCGTCCGGGGCAATGTGGTGCTACTGATCATGGGTGTGATGATCGGCTACATAGCGAATGCGATCATCGGCGTGCTGAAGTTCTTTAGCAACGATGAGGATGTGCGGAGCTACGTCATCTGGGGCTTGGGTAGCTTTGCCAAGGTAAGTGGCGATCAGGTGACCACCTTTGTCATCATCATGCTGGTGCTGATACCGCTCTCCTTCTTGCTGATCAAGGTGCTGAATCTGATGCTCCTCGGGGAGAACTACGCCCGCAGCCTCGGGCTAAACTACGGACGGGCGCGCCATCTGGTCATCTTCTCAGCCTGTCTGCTGACCGCTATCGTGACCGCTTACTGCGGCCCGATCGTCTTCATCGGACTGGCGGTACCGCATCTCTGTCGCACCATCTTTGCCACCTCCAATCATCTGACGCTGATGCCCGCCGTGACGCTCGTTGGGGCGCTCCTAGCGCTCTGCTGTAACTTGATTGCCCGCATGCCAGGTATGGAGGGCGCACTACCGATCAATTCGGTGACGGCACTCATCGGTGCTCCGATTGTGATCTGGGTACTATTTGACAAACGACGTAGAGAGGAACTATAATCGTATGACTAGCCACGCAACGATAGAGCTTTGTGACCTATCGATAGGGTATCACCAGATGAAGCGCACGCGCGTCGTAGCGAGCCAGCTCAATGCCACTATCTGGTCGGGACAGCTCACCTGCCTCATCGGGTCAAATGGTGTGGGCAAGTCGACGCTGCTCAGGACGATCGCCGCCTTTCAGCCGAAGCTCGGTGGGGCGCTCCTAGTCGAGGGTAAGGAGATACAGCAATACAGTGCCAAAGAGCTGGCACGTCGTATCAGCGTCGTGCTGACGGAGCGGCTCATCATGAGCAATACGACTGCCTACGAGATGATCGCCCTGGGACGTAGTCTCTATACGGGCTTCTGGGGACAGATGGACGAGAGCAACCGACAGGCGGTCAACGAGGCGATAGAGTTGGTCGGCATCCAACCTTTGGCGAAACGGATGATCGACTCGCTCAGTGACGGCGAGCGTCAGAAGGTAATGATCGCCAAGGCTCTGGCGCAGGAGACTCCTATAATATTACTAGACGAGCCGACCGCTTTCCTAGACTTTCCCTCGAAGGTCGAGATGTTGCAGCTCCTCCTTCGCTTCTGTCTCTTATACACATCTCCGAGCCCACGAGACCTCTCTACATCT
>CAMCJO010000193.1 GCA_945875135.1 uncultured Porphyromonas sp. | reverse complement strand
ACTGTCGCAAAAGTCAACAGTCTCAGATGGAGATTTCGCCTTTCCCTCGGAGACTGTTTCATTGCGGGGACAACCTTTATCGACAAATCAACGTAACTATCAGTGCACTAGACTGAAACTAGAGTTTCACTAGGTGAAACTGGAGTTTCATACGGGAGAAACTGGAGTTTCATACGGGAGAAACTAGAGTTTCATACGGGAGAAACTGGAGTTTCATAGGTAGGAAACTGTAGTGCCATAGGTAGGAAACTGTAGTGCCATAGGTAGGAAACTGCATTCGTCTCCTAGCGAACGATGAATTGTGACGATACGAGGAGCAGCAGATCGGCTATTTAGCTTCACTGGGAGGGAGATGAGCTCAGCCGAAGAGTGATTTGTATCGCTTATTTTGCTAACTTTGTCGCCAGAGCAGTCAGAGGAGAGGAGCTTCACTTGCTAAGGCTTCGGGCACTCCACTATTGCTTGCACTTGTAGTACAGACACTACATTTGCCCCACAGCACCCCTACCTCATTTTGTGGAGGGTTGTAACGCAAACCATAAGCTTAAATCATGGCAGTAGAAATCAGACAAATAGATGGACGCAAGGAGCTGAAGAAGTTTGTTGAGTTCAATCTCGAGCTATACAAAAACAACCCTTACCACGTCCCTGGCATCATCAAGGATGAGATAGACCTACTGGATAAGGACAAGAACCCCTCCTTTGATGTATGTGAGGCTGCTTACTTTCTAGCCTACAAGGATGGCAAGATCGTAGGGCGCATCGCTGGTATCATCAACCACAAGGCCAACGAGACGTGGAATCAGAACTACGCTCGCTTTGGGTTCGTTGATTTCATCAATGATGACGAGGTGGTTGACAAGCTCTTTGAGACTGTCGAGCAGTGGGGGCGCAACAAGGGCATGGATTATATGCACGGGCCGATGTCCTTCACCGATATGGATCAGGAGGCGATGCTCGTGGAGGGCTTTGACCAGATGGGTACGACCGTAGGGCTCTACAACTACGCTTACTACCCTAAGCAGCTAGAGCGACTAGGATATGTCAAGAGTACCGACTGGAAGGAGTACCTCATCAAGATCCCCAAGGAGATCCCAGAGAAGCATCAGCGTATCGCCAATCTAGTCAAGGAGAAGTATGGTCTCAAGGTGGTTAAGTTCAAGAGTCGCAAGGAGATCATGTCTCACGCTGAAGAAATCTTCAACACGCTCAATAAGGCTTACGCACCGCTCTACGGCTTTAGCGAGTTATCGCCCGCACAAATGGAGTTCTATGCCAACGCCTATCTGCCTCTGCTACGGCTAGACTTCTTTACTGCTGTAGTTCGAGAGCGTGACCAGCAGATGATCGCTTTTGCTATCACGATGCCCAACCTGAGCAAGGCTATGCGCGCTGCCAAGGGACGACTCTACCCCTTTGGCTTCATACCGCTACTGAATGCGCTCAAGACCCCGCCCAAGGTGGTTGACCTTTACCTCATCGGTGTCCTGCCTGAGTATCAAAACAAGGGGATCAATGCCCTCATCTTTGCCGACCTAATACCGATCTACAATAAGCTAGGCGTCGAGGTCGCTGAGAGCAATCCTGAGCTGGAGACGAATATGGCGGTACAGCTACAGTGGAACTACTTCGAGCGTAAGCATCACAAGACGCGCCGTGTCTTCATCAAGGAGCTCTAATCTCTTCCTTTATTTACCCTCACCTTCATGCCAACACCAGAACCACTAAATAACCCAGACCTGCTATCCCCAAGCGCCGTAGCTGGATACACCGAAGAGGACTTTCGGACGCTCTCCTGGAGCGAGCATATCCGCAAGCGTCCAGGTATGTATATCGGTAAGATCGGGGATGGTACGCAGGCTGATGACGGCATCTACATCCTCATCAAAGAGGTGATAGACAACTCCATTGATGAGTTTGTCATGGGCGTGGGTAGTGAGATACGCATCACGATAGACAGCGAAACGAATGAGGTGCAGATACGAGACTACGGTCGTGGCATACCGCTCGGCAAGCTCGTCGATGCGACCTCTAAGATGAATACGGGTGCCAAGATCGACTCACAAGCCTTCAAGAAGTCGGTCGGTCTGAATGGTGTCGGTCTCAAAGCGGTCAATGCGCTCTCCTCAACCTTTACTGTCCAGAGCTGGCGCGAGGGAGAGACCTCCTCAGTCACCTACGAGCGGGCTGAGATGATCGCTCATACGCCAGCAGAGCCGTGGGAGGACAAGGAGGCACATGGCACATTGGTCACCTTCACACCAGATGCTGAGGTCTTTCGCAAATCGCACTACGACCTGCGCCATGTGGAGGCGCTCGTGCGCAACTACTGCTACCTCAACACGGGGCTGACGCTCTACCTCAACGATAAGAAATATGTAAGTCGCCACGGACTACAGGACTTCCTCTCAGACACGATCACGGGCGATCCGCTCTACCCTATCATACGTCTCACGGGTCCTGACATAGAGGTTGCTATCACACACATTGATCAATACGGAGAGGAGTTTTACAGCTTCGTCAATGGTCAGTACACCACACAGGGTGGTACTCACTTGACCGCCTTTCGCGAGCAGGTGGCTCGTGTCATCAAGGAGTTTTCTGGCAAGGGCTTTGAGTATGGCGACATTCGCTCTGGCATGGCGGCGGCGATCAGCATCCGCATCATCGAGCCAGAGTTCGAAAGCCAGACGAAGATTAAGCTCGGCTCCAAAGAGATGGTGCCGCAAGACCCAATGTTTGAGCACGAACCACTACGGGGCGTAACGGTACAGAAGTTTGTCGGCGACTTCCTCAAGGAGAAGCTCGACAACTACCTCCACATGCACCCCGACGTCTCCGAGGTGATGCTCCAAACGATCCAAGCCAACGAGCGTGAGCGCAAGGCGATGAGTGGCGTGACCAAGCTAGCGCGTGAACGTGCTAAGAAGGCGAGCCTTCACAACAAGAAGCTACGTGACTGCACCGAGCACTACAACGATCCGAAGGCTAAGAACCCTGAGCTGACTAGTATCTTCATCACGGAGGGTAACTCGGCTAGTGGATCGATCACGCAGAGCCGAGATGCGCGCTACCAAGCGGTCTTTAGCTTGCGTGGCAAACCGCTCAACAGCTACGGGCTAAGTAAGAAGGTGGTCTATGAGAACGAAGAGTTTAACCTCCTCCAGGCTGCCCTCAACATTGAGGACGGCCTCGACGGCTTGCGCTACAATCGTGTGATCATCGCTACCGATGCCGATGATGACGGTATGCACATACGACTCCTGACGCTGACCTTCTTCTTGCAGTTCTTCCCCGAGCTGGTGCGTCGTGGACACGTATATATATTGGAGACACCACTCTACCGTGTCTCACTCCCAGCCAAGCGTAAGAAGAGCATCACGGCACGTGTTGCCTCAGCGGGCAAGAAGAAGGGTGGCAAGAAGGTAACCATCGAGCCTGAGTCAGAGAAAGAGACCTCTGCTTATTGTTATAGTGATCAGGAGCTCAATGCGGCTGTCGAGCGGATGGGAGCTTCGGCTCAGATCACCCGCTTCAAGGGTCTGGGCGAGATCAGTGCCAATGAGTTTAAGGAGCTGATCACGGAGGAAAATATCAAGCTCCGTCAGGTGTCGCTCCGCAAGGAGGACAATCTCAAGCGGATGCTACACTTCTACATGGGCAAGAACACGCCCGACCGTCAAGACTTTATCATAGACAACCTAGTCATCGACGAGGAGATCGTCTAAGTCTCCTCCCCTAGCTTAGCAGACAGATATGAAGCGTATCGGATTCTTTGCGGGTTCCTTTGATCCCTTTACACTAGGGCATGCAGACATTGTGGCACGTGCTCTCAAGATTTTCGACGAGGTGGTCATAGGTATCGGCACGCACCCGACGAAAAAGCCATTCTTCACCTCCGAGCAGCGCGCTCTACAGATAGAGACCGTCTATGCGCAGGAGCCGCGTGTCCGTGTCGTGAGTTATAGCGGCATGACCATTGAGGAGGCGAAGCAGTGCGGCGCACAGTTTCTCATACGTGGTGTACGCTCCACGAGCGACTTCGAGTACGAGCAGAGTATCTCCCAGATCAACGACCATCTGCAGGGGCCTATGACGGTGCTACTCTTTGGGGCGCAGGGACTGCTCCATATCTCTAGCTCTATGGTACGGGAGCTGCTGAGCTGGAATCTAGATGTATCCGACTACGTACCCAGTGGCATGCCTTTGACTTTTGACTAATTAGCTATCTCCTATCCTCTTACTATGCGACAATCAGCTGACATCAATCATATCTACGACCTACTCCTCCAGAGTGACGGTATCTGCACCGACACGCGACATCTGCGTCCCGACTCACTCTTCGTATCGCTGCGAGGCGCGCACTTCGATGGCAATCGCTTTGCTGTGGATGCGCTCAAGCAGGGGTGCAAGTATGCACTCGTCGACGACCTTAGCTATATAGATGCGGTCGAGGAGTCTGACGCCGCCCTCCGTGAGCGACTTATCTATTATAGAGATGGTGGCTTTGAGGCACTCCACGAGCTGGCGCTCCTACATAGGGCGAAGTCCGAGGCAACCTTCATAGCAATCACAGGAACCAATGGCAAGACGACCACCAAGGAGCTGGTCGCTGCAGTCTTGT
>CAMCJO010000192.1 GCA_945875135.1 uncultured Porphyromonas sp. | reverse complement strand
GGGGTATCGAGCTTGTTGCATCCCGTCGCTACCACCTTGGCATCCCCGACCACGCGCAGCTGGCTGATCGAGGGTAATGTGAGCTCGGCAAAGACCTCTCCGGGTACCCAGCGGTTGCGATAGGGTAGACGTCTGATGGATAGCGTCTTGTCCGCTACGCGAACCTTCACACGACGTCGCAGCGCATTGGGGTAGGAGACTCTGAGCGAGGCGTGTGATATGGTGTCAAACTTGATCTGTAGTTGAACGCCCGTCCCCACCTCTAGCGTGTCAAAGGTCTTAGTAGCGTAGCTGTAACTCTTGCTGCGCCTATGACGCTGCCAGTAGAGGAGAGCTAGAGCGGTCACCGCCACGCCTGAGGCGAGGGTGCCACCAGCGATAACTCCTTGTCGCCATCTACGCAGACCCTTTGAAATCGGTATGTCAGAGAGCTTAGGGGTGAACTGAGAGAGGGATATATTGCGTTTCTTCATAGATACTCTAGGGATTGATTGAGTGATAGGTGTCTGTCTGTCAATAGCGTGCCACGAGGGCCGACCCTGCATCAAGAGACGAATCACCTCATTTGTAGCAACGAAGATACAAAAAAGTGCAGAGACGCCAATAGTTCCCTCCGTATGGCACTACAGTTTCCCACCTATGGCACTAGAGTTTCCTACCTATGAAACTCTAGTTTCCTACCTATGAAACTTTAGTTTCTTACCTATGAAACTGTAGTGCCAATGGGTGTTGGCACTGGAGCTTCACGGCAAAAAGGAGCTTACGACTTATCGCTAGTCTTCTCGGTTTTGGGAGAAGAAATGATTGAGGTTCTTGAAGCCAATCTTGGAGCTGGGTAACTGAGGAAAAGGAGAGCGCAGTATGAGCTTGCGTTCGGTGCGATTTGTGTAGCCCTGGATGTAGTTAAGATTGACGATGTAGCTCTGATGCGTCCTAACGAAGATGTGTAGTCCCTGTAGCTCTTTATCGTAGACACCTATGTTCTTAGTGCTGTAGATCTCCTCACCATCAGACAGATAGATCTTACACCCTCCGTCACTAGACTGTATGTATACGATCTGATTACTATGGAAGATGCGCGTGTCTACCGCTGTGGAGACTTGTAGCCACTTACCAGTCTGGTCGCTTGGGGTAGATGCAGTACTCGTCTCTTGCGACTGATAGATACGCTGAGCAGCCTTTTCGATAGCTGAGCGTAGCGACTCCTTGTCTATAGGCTTGTCGAGAAAGGCAACGGCTCCCTCATAGATTGCTTGCTGCGCATACTTAAACTCACAGTGCCCAGAGAAGATGATGAGCTGAAACTGTCGGAAGTTTTGCCACTCCTCTAGTAGGTCAAAGGCGGTCCGCCCCTCAGGAGCAAACTGTATGTCCAAGATGAGTAGCTGGGGGGCAAACTTCTTGATGGCTAGATCTACCTCTGCCAGCGAGGTACAAGTCGCAACAATCTCTAGCGTTGGGGCTACCTCCTCGACTAGAGAACGCATCAGAGCCAAGATCTCGGGCGAGTCGTCAGCGATTATGGTCCGTAGTGGTGGGATAGTTGTAAACATAGATTTATAGGCGATAATGAGGTGGTAAGCGTAGTGTGATGGTGGTTCCTTGCTCCGAAGAGTCTATACCGAGGTCTATCGCATAGCCTAGTCGATTGAGGAGGTGGATACGCTTCTTCGTTAGCTCCAGACCATAGGAGTGATAGCTGAGCTTGGACTTGTGTTGTAGCTTTTGGGCTTGCTGTATGCCGATACCATTGTCAGCTATCTGGATGGATATGGCTCCACTCTGTTGGTCTAGAGAGATGGAGACTTGTAGCACCGCTCTACGGGCATCATTGAGAGGCAGTAGTCCGTGACTTATAGCATTCTCCACAAAGGGCTGCAGGAGCATCGGAGGTATACAAACCTGATCGGAAGATATAGCCTCCTCAATGGTAATCTGAAAGGCAAAAGCATCTGGGTGTAGCTCCTGCTGAAAGCTCACAAACTGCTCCGTCAGCTCTAGCTCCCGCTGTAGCGTAGTCCAGTGCTGTGCTAGTGTAGAGTCTGGCGCACTTACAGAGCTTTGTATCGAACTATGGAGGAATGCTCGTATGAGCCGACTCAGACTGACCAACTGCTGCTCGGCCTCTTCGGTTTTCTGTAAGTGTACCTTAGCCTGTACCGAGGTCAGGACATTGTAGACAAAGTGTGGATTGAGTTGAGCTTGTATCGTATCCATCTCAGCTACCTGAGCTTGCGTAATAGTCTCAGAGAGGCGTCGCTTAGTACGTAGCAGGAGGAGCACACTCCCCACGATGGCTAGCAGCAGTAAGAGGACAATGCTCGGGACAAACCACACCTGATTATAGAAGGCTCGCCTTACCGATATCTCTAGTTCATATAGCTCCTGCTCCGAGCAGACCTTATCAGTCCCTTTGTATAGCACCTGCACCTGCAGTGTCGTCGTGCCATGAGGCAAGTTGGTCAAGACGATATAATCCTCATCCTGAGCCTTGCTCCAAGGGGCTGTGCTACTCGTACGATAGCGATACACCAGCGGATAGGGACGACTATAGGCAAGCGTCGTAAGCGAAATGGTCACAGACGATCTATTGGTCGGGAGGCTCACTCGTCGCTGATTATATAGTATAGGCGTGTTATTATAATAGGAGAAGAAGAGCTTGGCTCCGTGCGTAGCTGTCGGTCTTAATAGTTTGGGGCGAATAGACGCTAGCTGCGAACTACTAGCCACCCAAATGTTGCCCTGAGAGTCCATATATGCGCCAGCCTGCCCAGGCTCCTCTACACGAAAACCATTGGACGCATCGATATAGCCCCACAGCTTCACTCGTCTCGTATGATGAAATGCTTTGAGATCGATGATACAGAGCCGATCGCCCTGCGATACCAGTAGTCGCTCGCTGTCTATCGGTAGGACGAGGGCGGTCACCTCTTGGAACTCGGGATCATCTACCACGCAGATTTGATCTTGCTTAGCATCGTAGTAGCATAGTCCCACACCAGTGGCAAACCAAGTCGTGCCATACGCATCTGTCGCCATCTCCATACAGAAGTATGAGTTGCCTCGCTCGTTAGCATACCTAACTAACGCTCCTGTGTCGTAGTCATAGCGGTAAATCTCTCTACCACCCAGCCAGTAGCTCCCGACAGAGTCCCGTGTGATGGAGAGTATATTACCCTGTATTGTGACATTCTTATATTGTGTGACTGTACGCTGTACTTTACCCTCTTCGTCCCATATAGCAAAGCTACCCATACCTCCTCCCCATATAAGCCGACGCTGAGCATCGTAATAGGTATAGAAGCAGAGCTGCTCATACACCCCTGTACGCTCTAGCTCTGAGACCTTACCACTCTTCGGATTATAACGTCTCACTCCCTTAGCGTGTGGAAAGTAAAGCACCCCACGGCTATCTCGTACAGGATGAAAGTAGTACTCTTTATTTAGCTCGCTAGTAAGTGAGAGCGACTCTACCTGATCGCCACGGATGCGCTTGATCCCGTGCGTAAAGGAGCTAGCGTATATCGTGCCATCATCGCCAGCGACACAGCCCCACACCTCAGGCAGTAGCTTCGCATCGTAGAGCTGAACCGCATCAGGCAATACCTGTAGCATACCGCGCTCTGTACCAAGATAGATGCCCCCCTGATGGTTAACGACCATATCTGAGATATACCCCCACTGCGATATATACTTACTAAGATTTATCAGCTCGCCATAATTTAGGAACTGTATCTCTCCTACATGTAAGCCCGGCAGTATGACATTGCTTAACCCATACCAAGCTATCGGGAGTGGCTCTACCCAACGCCCTCCTACAGAAGAAGCTATACGACTAAGCCCCTTAGCAGAGAGAGCATAAAGCTCCACCGTCCCCACCTCTCGGCTAAAGGCTATACAGACCTCGCCCCGAGGCCCGTAGAGCAGACACTTAGACTGTTGCTGTAGTTGCTTAGGAAGGTCAACGGTTGTGATACGCCCCTCTCTCGTCACCCGCAATAGCCTCTTAGAGCCATCATCATACGAACCTACGAGGTAGAGGTCGTGGTGTAGCTTATCATAGCGCATCGGAGAGTGTACCCAGGTGACCCCTTGAGAGAGAGGCGTCTCTTGCAGCCTCCCCTCTGCATAGCGACCGACTACAAAGCGAGACGATGCATCCCGCTTGGCATACCACAGGGTACGCTCTCCACCTAAGGTTGCGGCATATAGTCTCGCCAGAGGTACAGGGAGTGTCTGTACACTATCGCCACTGATCCTTGAGACGCCTTGCGTCGTAATGACCCATACAAAGCCATCTTCATCCTCCTCAAGATGGACAACCTCTCCAGCTGACAACCCCTCCCTAGATGCCGTAAAGGGGTGAAACCGCACGCCATCAAATCGACCCACACCAGCCTTCGTCCCAGCCCATATATACCCGCGACTATCTTGCATCAACCTAGTCACCTGACACTGTGGCAATCCCTGCTCCTTGGAGTAGCGTATGCTCTGCACCCCCTTCTCTTGGCAATGAGCCTGAAGAGAGAGCAGTAACAATAGGGAGATACTCATTATAATCCGACTGAGTACGTATCGGCTATTTGGCTTCATTCCTTCGCAAAGATACAATTTAGAGACTAGA
>CAMCJO010000191.1 GCA_945875135.1 uncultured Porphyromonas sp. | reverse complement strand
ATGCTCAACGGCTTCCCGATCGTCAACTACGGTACCAAGATCTGCCGTACGGTCACCTCTGCACTCAAGAACCCGGTACAGGTGCGCCACGGTACGCCTGACGCGCGTCTCCTGACGGAGATCTCTATCGCTGGAGGCTTTACCTCTTATGAGGGTGGTGGTATCTCGTACAATATCCCTTACTCTAAGAACTTCTCTCTCGAGAAGACGATCATGTACTGGCAGTACACGGATCGCCTCGTCGGTATGTACGAGGAGGCTGGCGTGAGCATCAACCGCGAGCCCTTCGGCCCTCTGACCGGTACGCTCATTCCACCCTGTATCTCCAACGCTGTGGCCGTCATCGAGACGCTCCTCGCTGCTGAGCAGGGTGTCAAGGATATCACCGTCGGCTATGGTCAGTGCGGTAATGTCATCCAGGATGTAGCAGCTATTCGCTCGCTCCGTGAGTTGACCAATAGCTATCTCAAGCAGTACGGCTACGACGATGTACGTGTCACGACCGTCTTCCACCAGTGGATGGGTGGCTTCCCTCAAGACGAGGCAAAGGCCTTTGGCGTCATCTCGTGGGGCTCAGCTACGGCTGCTCTGGCGAAGGCTACCAAGGTCATTGTCAAGACTCCGCACGAGGCGATGGGCGTCCCCACCAAGGAGGCAAACGCCGCTGGACTACGTGCTACCAAGCAGGTTATCTCTATGCTTCGTGACCAGTCACTCGTAGACATCCCTGTGGTAGAGAAGGAGTCTGACATCATCGTTCGAGAGACGAAGTGCATCCTCGACAAGGTCTTCGAGCTGGGCAAGGGCGATCTAGCTGTCGGCACGGTTGCTGCCTTTGAGGCAGGCGTGTTGGACATCCCCTTTGCGCCTAGTCGCTACAATGCGGGCAAGGTCCTGCCGGCTCGTGATGACAATGGAGCCGTACGTATCCTCGACACGGGTCATCTGCCCTTTACGGAGGATCTCAAGGCATTCCACCGTGAGAAGCTCGAGGAGCGTTCACGCTTCGAGCATCGTCCCGTGAGCTTCCAGATGGTTATCGACGATGTCTACGCCATCGGCAAGGGCTTCCTCGTTGGTAGACCCTAAGATTTAATCTATAGCAGTGCTATCCCTGTGGGGGTAGCACTCTTTCTAGCAATCAATTCTAATAATCCAATAAATCCAAGTAATATGAAGATCAAGAAGGTAGTCTGTGCCCCAGGCAAGACAGGATTCTTCTTTGACGACCAGAAGGCCATCAAGAAGGGCGCTAAAAACGATGGAGCCTTTTACTCTGGCGACCCCGTAACTCCAGGCTTTACGTCTGTACGTCAGGCAGGTGAGTCCATCTCTGTCCTCTTTATCCTAGAGGATGGTTCGATAGCTCACGGTGACTGTGCAGCTGTACAGTACTCAGGAGCCGGTGGTCGTGATCCACTGTTCCTCGCTGAGAACTTTATCCCCGTCATCATGAAGGAGATCGCTCCGCTCTATGAGGGCAAGGAGATTACCACCTTCCGCGAGATGGCCGACCTCGTTGACAAGCATGTCAATGCAGATGGCAAGAAGTACCACACGGCAATCCGCTACGGTGTCACACAGGCTTGTCTAGACGCTGTCGCTAAGAGCCAGCACAAGCTCATGGCGCAGATCGTCGCTGACGAGTATGGTACGAAGATATCTGACACGATGGTCCCCATCTTCTCGCAGAGTGGCGACGATCGCTATCTCAACGTCGATAAGATGATCATGAAGGAGGTAGGCGTACTGCCACACGCTCTCTTTAATAATGTAGAGACCAAGGTAGGTCTCAAGGGTGAGAAGATCAAGGAGTACCTCCAGTGGCTCCGCGATCGTATCGTCACCATGCGTCAGAACCCCAACTACCAGCCCGCTATCCATATCGACGTGTATGGTACGCTGAGCATCGTCTTCAACAACGACTTCCAGCGCATCGCTGACTATCTGCATGAGCTCTCTGAGATCGTTGCTCCCTTTGAGCTACGTGTCGAGGGGCCAGTAGATATGGACGGTCGTGAGCCACAGATCGAGGCACTGGCTAAGATCCGTGAGCTACTTGATGCCAAGGGCTCTAAGTGCCAGATCGTTGCTGACGAGTGGTGCAACACGCTCGAGGATATCATCGCTTTCTCTGAGCGCAAGGCCGGACACATGGTTCAGATCAAGACGCCTGACCTCGGTGGTGTCAACAACGCTATCGAGGCTGTCCTCTACTGCAAGCAGCACAACATGCGCGCTTATCTGGGTGGTACTTGCAATGAGACCAACCGCTCAGCAGAGGTTTGCGCCAATATCGCTATGGCTACCTCTCCTTGCCAGTGCCTCGCAAAGCCTGGTATGGGTGTCGATGAGGGATACATGATCATCTTCAACGAGATGAGCCGTGTACTCGCTCTCAAGGATGTGCTAAAGTAGATTTTAGAGATTAGAAGTTAGAGGTTAGACTTTAGCCAAAAGCCAAAAGCCAACAGCCAAGGCTAACCTCTAACAGTAAAACAGAATATCGAGATATGACCCCAATAACAGACGAAATAAGAGTACTCTCCACGACAGCGATCCTCGGATATGGTTTTCCCGAGGCATCCTTTCGTGAGGGAATGAAGCGCAAGCCCCACGTCATCGCAGCAGATGCTGGTTCGACAGATCCAGGTCCTTACTATCTAGGGGCTGGCGTGAGCTTCACCGATCGCAACTCCGTGAAGCGTGACCTAGAGATCATGATCCAGGCCGGTGTCGAGAACAAGATCCCCGTAGTCGTCGGCTCTGCCGGTGGCTCTGGTGCCAATGCTCATGTAGACTGGGTACTAGAGATCGTACGTGAGATCATTGCTGACAAGAAGCTCTCGCTACGCCTGGCCGTCATACGCTCTGAGTTTGACAAAGAGACCATCCTCCGTGAGTTTGACAAGGGACACATCACGCCCCTAGCACCAGCTCCCGAGGCTACGAAGAAGGACATCGAAGAGTCCGTCCGCATCGTAGCTCAGATGGGCGAGGAGCCTTTTGTAGAGGCTCTAGAGGGTGGTGCTGATGTCGTTATCGCAGGTCGTTCGTATGACCCTAGCGTCTTCGCTAGCCTTGCTATCAAGGAGGGCTTTGACCGTGCACTCGCACTGCACATGGGTAAGATCCTCGAGTGCGCTGCTATCTGCGCATTGCCTGGTAGCGGTAGTGACTGTATGTTTGGCTATCTGCGCAAGGATCACTTTGTACTTGAGCCACTTTCCAAGGATCGTAAGTGTACGACCCTCTCCGTAGCTGGTCACACGCTCTATGAGAAGACCGATCCTTACCATCTCCCTGGTCCTGGTGGTGCGCTAGATCTGCACGGATGTCACTTCGAGCAGATTGACGACAACAAGGTCAAGATCTCTGGTACCGTCTTCGAGCCCACCGATGGCTACTTCCTCAAGCTCGAGGCTACCCGTCTCGTAGGCTATCGCACCATCTCTGTTGCGGCTACGACAGACCCGATCATGATCAGCAAGATCGACTCCATCATCGAGAGTGTCAAGGCTCGTGTCAAGGACAACTTTGACAACTACGGCATCAAGGACTACTACCTCGACTTCAAGATCTACGGCAAGAATGGCGTTATGAGTATGTTCGAGGGTATCGATGGCAATATGGGCTCAGAGCTTATGGTCGTCATCGAGGCTGTGGCTAAGACGCAGAAGGAGGCCGACACGATCTGTAGCTTCGCTCGTAGTACGATGCTACACTTCGGCTATGAGGGACGTATCGCTACGGCGGGCAATCTCGCCTTCCCCTTCTCGCCCTCAGACTGCCACATGGGTGAGGTCTACGAGTTTAGCCTCTATCACCTGCTCAAGGTGGAGGACCCCAAGCAGTACTTCCCCGTTGAGTATATAGAGTATGCTGATGGTCAGCGTAAATAATGAACCTTTAGATCGTATCAAGCAATGACACAGCACAAGTTAATGGATATAGCCTCCGTCATCCGGAGCAAGAACTCGGGTCCCTATGAGATCACCTTCGATATCATCTTCAAGGACTTCGATATATACAATCAGGTGAAGGCAGCTAAGGCGATCACTGAGCAGACTTTCTGTGATCTCTATCACATCAAGCCTGACCACATCGTCAAGATTGTCTACTTCGACCCAGCCAAGGCGATCAAGTGTACCATCGTCCGCCCCATTCCCTCGGGCAACCTCGGTGAGCGCGATGTCTATGGTGCGCAGCAGCATGCGCCTCTGATGGGTCTCTCCATCCAGTACTAAGCCTGACCGCTTAGATCAGATTAAATAGAGCTTTAATAGCTCCTAAATATAGCGTTAGCCCCCACACGCTCTCCATGTAGAGTTGTGCGGGGGCTTTCTTGTATAGATCCTTAGCCTCTACCCACCCAATCTTCGCTCCCCAGGTCGGAGCGACTGGATAAGCGTCAGAGAGTACGCTGCGAGTGGCTAAACTCATAGTAGCTACCGCACTTTTGGCAGAACATCTAGTTTTCCAAAAACTTTCCACCCTTGGAAATTAAACTTTCCAGCGTTGGAAACTTTGCGTTCCTCCGCTGGAACCGAAGAGTTCCTCCGTTGGAACCGAAGAGTTCCTCCGCTGGATGTCTTACCCTGAAAAAAGTTGACTCGTAAGTAAGATAATTATGAGTACAA
>CAMCJO010000190.1 GCA_945875135.1 uncultured Porphyromonas sp. | reverse complement strand
AGGGAAGGAAACGAAAGTAGGTCAGAAAACTTTCGTTTCCCGACCTACTCGATTAGTTTCCATACCTATGGCTCTGGAGTTTCATACCTATGGAACTGGAGTTTCATGCCTATGGAACTGGAGTTTCATGCCTATGGAACTATAGTGCCAAGGGGGGGGCACTAGAGTTTCTCCCATATGAAACTAGAGTTTCTCCCGAATGAAACTAAACTCTCCTCACAAAGGCCGCCGAAAGCTGCCCTAGTTCATCTGCTCTTGCTCGGGGCATCGTGTTGCTCAGTCTTAAAACATTTTCATACCTTTGCCAAGCATCTGAAGCTCGATCGAATGTGAAGATTATAATGCCGAGTCATACGATCACACTAAGTGTAGATATGAGCCTACCGCCACTAGCCTCTATGCGGTCGCTAGCGTGTGCCATGACTACAGCAGATTAGGACTTCACCGAGTAGCTCTCTGCTCACAATAGATAATTTTATTAACTACTTAAGCGACCATATAATACTAACGAAAAGTAATGAATCACCTAACGAATCGACTGATCTTACTGATCCTCATACCGCTCTGCCTCCTCACTGGAGCGAGTAGCGGTATCGCACAGCAATCCTTCGGAGGCACACCACAGCTTCTCGGGGAGGGCACACTACGTACTGCGACAGCCAGCATATCGCTTGCTCCAGACTTTAACCCTCAAGACCTCATGCGCCGAGAGTCATGGCACGAGGGGAGCTTGCAGCGCAAGCCTTACAACGTCGGCAAGGTAGTCCCCTGCTCCATAGACTTCGCTACTGAGGCGGAGCTGATTGGCTCCGTAGCAGGCACTGACATCTACCGACTAGAGATAGATATGGAGCAGAGCCCTGTAGGACTAAACCTGTACTACTCTGACTTCTTCATTCCTCAAGGCGGACGTCTCTACATCTACACCCCAGGTGGCGAGCAGCTCCTCGGAGCCTACACACACGAGACGCATCCTAAGCATGGAGCCTTCGCCTCCGAGCCTCTGAGCGGCAGCAAGCTCATCCTAGACTATGAGGCTCCTCATAGCTCGGCTATGCCCTCTATCCAGATCAGTGGCGTGGGCTACCTCTACCGCTCGGTAATGCAGGCTAAGGTCAGACCTACCATAGAGAAGGAAGACGCTTCAGATCCGGGTAAGGATAAGTACTGCCAGCTCAACATCAACTGCCCCGAGGGAGACGACTGGCAGGAGCAGAAGAGCAGCTCGGTCATCTATATGCCTGTCTTCGCTGATGGCAATATGAGCTGGTGCTCAGGCAACCTTGTAAACAATGCAAAGGGAGACTTCAAGCCCTATATCCTGACAGCAGCACACTGCTCGGGCGAGGATGGAACAGGGAAACCTGAAGAGGGCGAATTCAAGGGAGGCTTTGGCATAGATCAGAGCAAGATGGATCAGTGGGTCTTTGGCTTTCACTATGAGAAGCCTCGCTGCAACAATAGCGACTACGGCTTCCAAACGACCAAGACACTCACTGGTGCTACTATTCGCACCTACACCTCTCCTTACGGTTACTCCGACGGTATGCTCCTAGAGCTCAAGAATGAGATACCTCTCGACTATCGTGTCTACTACGCTGGCTGGAATGCAACTGAGCAGACTTGGCAGAGCGGTGCTGGCATCCATCACCCAGCGGGTGATGCGACCAAGCTTTGTCTATATAATAAAGGGATGATAATATCTCAGTGGGATGTCCCAGCTGATCCCTTAGATCCCGATTCCAAACCTAATCGGGGCGGTGAAAAGGATCACTATAGTCTCCACTTTCACACAGGGAATACTGAGGGAGGCTCATCGGGTTCTCCACTCTACAATGAGCATAAAGAGCAGATAGCTACCCTAACGGGTGGTCTCACATCTGTCTGTGCCAAGGACGGGTATTATGGTCGTCTCAGCTCACACTTCAACAAGTACAAGGACAAGGGAGATCTATACCACATGGATATGTACCTTGACCCAGAGAATACGGGAGTTCTCAAGGTGGCTGGCACCTGGCGTAAGGGATATAAACCATTTGCTCCTATACGTGAGTTACGGGGTAAGCTAGACCTCAAAAATCACCTCAAGGTAGAGCTAGAGTGGGATGCCGTACCTGCGCACGCACAGGGCTATCCCATCAGCTATCAGATATACCGCAACGGCACACCACTCAAAGAGGTCACAGAAACTAAGTATACAGACCAGCTCACATACGATCTCACCTCTAGAGGCTCTGTTCAATACGCTGTAGAGGCACTCTACGATGTCGAGGGTGAGAAGATCTCTACCCCTGCTGCACACCGCACCATATACACAGGAAAGCTTGTCAAGGAGGTAAATGCTAAGGTCAAAGCAGAGGAAGCTGGAGGCGTAAAAGTCACTTGGGCACACCCCGTCAATGCGCAGACGATCTCTAAAATTGCGGATCGGGCTACGATGAAAGCTGTTGGCATCACCCCTAGTGTATGGCCTAAGCTGACTCAGTACCCTATCGACCTCAACCTTTTTGATAGATTCCGCCTAGGGCGCTCACCTTTTGACACGCCCCTCTACGTACATCAAGTGAATGTACTAGTAGAACCCAGCACCAAGAGTAGTATGCAATCTATCTATCTACGACAAAAGGTAAACAATAAGCGAGACTACGTTCAATACTTTCCTCAGCCAAAAGGAGATAAACCACAATGGGTGTCTATCCTGCTTAAACGTCCATACAAGCTGAACGTGGAGGAAAACCTAGAGGTGGGCTTTAGGGTAAAAGGCAATAAGCTATTTAAGATATACCTTGACTCCAACTCAAAGGATGAATACACACCCTTAGATGGTGCGTTATCTACGTTTATATTAAATGGCGAGCTCATAGCATACCCTGGATACGAGCACTTCTCCAATATCGGCTATATGGCACTTGAGCTAGTCGTATCAGATAGTCCTACGCTCAGCGGTGACACGATCCGTGAGACCTTCACGCGTGGGCCACTGCCCGTACCCTTCCCCGAGGTCAAGGGCTATGTGATCTATCGCAACGATCAGAAGGTCGGAGAGACAGCCCCCACCGTACTCTCTTACAAAGATGCTGGGGGCAAGGAGGGTGACAACTACCGCATCGAGGTACTATACGATGCTCCTGAGAAGCTAGCGATCGATAAGAGCATAAAGAGCACGCAGCAGCCCTATCTCTACCCCTCTGTGATACGAGATATGGCGACCCTAGCTGAGGCAGACAAGGCACTGTCGCTACAGCTCTACGATCTCTCAGGACGCTGTCTCCTGACGCTACAAGGTGATGCACTACGTAGCTCTATCGATCTGACAGATCTACCCGAGGGCTCATACATTGCGCTCATACGCACTATGCAAGAGGCCTTTACGCAGAGAGTTATGATTAAACGAAATCAGCTCTAAATGCTCTAAGTAAGCACAAGGGAGCTGGGGGGAAGAGACTCCTGCGAGCCCTTCACCCTCAGCCCCCTCCTTAAACAGATTACAAACCCTAAACCAACAAATACCATAATGAGGCTAACAAGATCTATATCTCTACTCGTGATCGTCGCCCTCTCATCATATATATGGAGTGCGGCACAGGTAGACTGGGATGACGACGTATATTACGTTCCCTCCAAGACTTCTCAGCAAGATAGTCGCTCTAACAACCTGTGGGGCGACGATAAGTATCAGTGTGACAATCAAGATCCTCTCGACGCTTACAACCGCCGTGGAGAGGAGTATCAAGGTGCGCGAGGACAGAGCTACTCCTCATCACAACAACCTAAGAAAGGAGTCGGTAAGTATAGCCGTCGCATCTTTCGCTTTCACAATCCCGCTACAGTATACATATACGACTCTGACAATGTAGATGTGTACTACGACGAGGATGGTACCTACGGTATCTACAACTATCCCGATCGTTACGACTACGTAGCAGATCGCTATAATCCGGTCGGCATCTCTATCAATCTGTGGAGTCCCGGCTGGTACTCCTCTTGGGATTACTACTATGACTATATGTGGTATAGCTCGTGGTATCCATGGTACACAAACCGATACCCCTATCCTTACAGCTGGGGTGGCTACGGCTATTGGGGACCTTCTATATGGTACATCAACCCTTGGTCATGGGGCGGTAGCTACTGGTACGGATACTATCCACACTACGGAGGCTATGGTTACGGTGCTGGCTACAACAATGGTTATTGGGACGGATACTATGCTGGTTCGTACGGCATCTACGATCCATACTATGGTAGCTATGTCAAGCCCTCGACCTACTACTCCAACGGTCGCCTAGGTAGTAGCTACTATGACAAGGGCTATAGTAGCAACCCACGCGCCTCACGAGGCAACCAAGGCACACTCTCGGGCAATGCTCGTAGAGGTTCGCTAGACGCATCTACTTATAGCCGCAATGAGGTAGCCAATCGTGGCAACTTTTGGAAGGATGATCGCAATCGTGTCTATGACAATACGCAGGGACGCAGTGCTCGTGGATCGTACAATCAGTCTAGCAGCACACGTCGCGACTTATCTGAGCAATATCAGCTGGGCTCCTCTCGCTCACGCCGTGGCTCCTACTTTGAGGATAGTAGCACGATAAGACAGGAGCGACAGGTCTCCCCAACGAACCGCAACTACAACTCTAGCTCCGCACGCTCACGTCGTGGTAGCTATGACGCATCAACGACTAGCCAGAGGAGAAGCTACGACACGCCAAGAAGTTATCGCGAAAACA
>CAMCJO010000189.1 GCA_945875135.1 uncultured Porphyromonas sp. | reverse complement strand
GTAGGCTCATCCTCCTCCTTTTTAATGTAGGGCGGAGGGGTGGCACTAGCGAGTCGCTTGGCGCGCGCTGCCTCGTTGAGCGCATCCAGCTCGTCCGATCGAGAGACCCACTGACGCTTGCCGAGGATCGTCTCCACATCTTCCGTGTAGATCACCTCACGCTCTAGGAGTAGCTGCGCTAGCTGGTGATGCTGCTCGGCATACTGTGTCAGGATCTCCTTGGCACGGGCATACTGTGTAGCAATGAGCTTGGAAACCTCCTGATCGATGATGACTGCCGTCTCCTCACTGTACGGCTTTTGGAAGGTATAGCCGTCGCTCTGCGAGTCAGCATAGTTGAGGTTGGGAAGCTTGTCACTCATACCATAGTAGGTGATCATGGCGTAAGCGATCTTGGTGACACGCTCTAGGTCGTTGGCGGCACCTGTTGAGATGCGATTGAGGAATAGCTCCTCAGCAGCACGACCGCCCAGCAGCGAGCAGAGCTCGTCGAGGAGTACCTGCGTGTGGGTGATCTGTCGCTCCTCTGGCATATACCAAGCGGCACCAAGCGCCTTGCCACGAGGCACGATGGTGACCTTGACTAGGGGGTTGCCATACTCCGTCATCCAGCTGATGGTGGCGTGACCCGCCTCGTGGATGGCAATGCTACGACGCTCGTCCTCGGTGATGATCTTGTTCTTCTTCTCCAGACCTCCGATGATACGATCCACGGCATCCATGAAGTCTTGCTTTTCGATCGCCTGCTTGTCGTGGCGGGCCGCTATGAGCGCAGCCTCGTTGCAGACGTTTGCGATGTCTGCTCCCGAGAAGCCTGGCGTCTGTCGTGATAGTTGATCCACATCTACGTCTGGACTTAGCTTGAGTCCCTTCATGTGTACGAGGAAGATCTCCTTGCGGTCGTTCAGGTCGGGTAGGTCTACGTAGATCTGACGGTCGAAGCGGCCGGCACGTAGGAGAGCCTTGTCGAGGATGTCCACACGGTTCGTCGCTGCGAGGATGATCACGCCGCTATTGCCGTCGAAGCCGTCCATCTCAGTGAGGAGCTGGTTGAGCGTGTTCTCTCGCTCGTCATTACTGCTGAAGCCGGCGTTCTTGCTTCGCGCACGCCCCACAGCATCGATCTCGTCGATGAAGATGATACAGGGCGACTTCTCCTTAGCTTGCTTGAAGAGGTCACGGACGCGTGAAGCTCCCACACCGACGAACATCTCCACGAAGTCTGATCCTGAGATCGAGAAGAACGGCACGTGCGCCTCGCCAGCGACCGCCTTCGCAAAGAGCGTCTTACCAGTGCCTGGAGGACCCACGAGGAGTGCACCCTTGGGAATCTTACCGCCCAGCTTGGTGTACTTGTCGGGGTTCTTGAGGAACTCGACAATCTCCTGTAGCTCTTGCTTAGCTTCGTGCAGTCCCGCCACATCGTCAAAGGTGACGTGCGACTCCTTCTTGTCATAAAGCTTAGCCTTGGACTTACCGACATTAAAGACTCCACCGGGGCCACCGTTCTTGCCTCCGGGGCCAGCACTCATACGGCGGAAGATCCATATCCAGAAGACAACAACCAGAATCAGCGGAAGCCAGTTGGCTAGGATGACCCAAAAGCTCATGCTGTCGGTCTTGTACTTGACATCTATGGCGATGTTTTCCCTTTCGATAAACTCGTCAAAGCGGTCGACCGAGGGAGGCATACACTTGACTTGATACTGCGCTTTGGTAATGCTAAAAGGGAAGCCCCGCTGCTCTAGATTCTGTAGCTCCTGCTCGCTGTAGACCATGCTCACCTTCTTAGGATTGAGCGTAGCGACAGCGACACCCTTGGTGCGGTTGACCTCCACCTTGGTGGCGACCTCCTTGCGGAGCAATTGCTGAAACTCCGTCCAGTCTACCTCCTTGTTATTAGTAGGCTGTTCGGACGGCAGGAAGAAGAGTATCGCCAATATAAATATAGTCGACAGGTAGAGCCACATCGGATTAAAGCGACGCTTGCCACGTCGCGGATCCGATCCCTGCGGGTTAGGTGTGGGAGTACCTAGAGGGTTTTTAATATGCTTATTCATCAATAGAGTTCTTTCTAGTTCATTTCTCAAAAAGCGTACCACAATCTACCTCGCAGACCTATTGGCACACCTTTGCTCGCAAAGGTACAAAATAACCCTGTAGAGACTTTGCGCCTCAGCGGGGTGCTTGTTAGAGCTTTAGGAGAGGAAGCCGAGGAGGACTCCCGCAGCTACGGCAGAGCCGATGACGCCTGCCACGTTCGGCCCCATCGCATGCATCAGCAGATAGTTCGTTCGGTCGTACTTGACGCCCTCGATCTGCGAGATACGAGCCGAGTCAGGAACGGCCGATACACCCGCATTGCCGATCAGCGGATTGATCTTGTTGCCCTCCTTGAGGAAGAGGTTCATCAACTTGACAAAGAGTACACCCGAGCAGGTAGCTATGATAAAGGAGAGCGCACCGAGCATAAAGATCTTTACCGAGTCGAGCGTGAGGAAGTGCGTAGCCTGCGTCGAGGCACCCACGGTGACCCCGAGGAGGATGGTGACGATGTCGATGAGCGGCTCACGAGCTGTACGAGCTAGACGGTCGCAGACGCCACTCTCCTTGAGGATGTTGCCGAAGAAAAGCATCCCCAGCAGAGGTAGACCAGAGGGCACGAGGAATCCCGTCAAGAGAAGTCCGAAGATAGGGAAGAGGATACGCTCTACGCGAGACACCTTGCGGGGCGCCTTCATTCTGATGCGTCGCTCCTTATTAGTAGTCAGCAGACGCATGAAGGGCGGCTGTATGATCGGCACCAGAGCCATGTAGGAGTAAGCCGATACTGCGATAGCGCCGAGTAGATCGGGAGCCAGCTTCGACGAGAGAAAGATAGCCGTCGGGCCATCAGCACCTCCGATGATACCGATAGCACCCGCAGCATTGGGCTCAAAGCCTAGCTGCAAGGCGATCATATAAGCACCAAAGATACCAAACTGCGCAGCCGCACCAACCAGCATCAGTTTAGGATTAGAGATCAGTGCTGAGAAGTCCGTCATCGCCCCGATGCCGAGGAAGATCAGTGGCGGGTACCATCCCTGCCGTACCCCCTGGTAGAGGATGTTGAGGACAGATCCCTCTTCATAGATGCCAATCTGCAAGCCTGCATCCTTAAAGGGGATATTGCCGATCAGCATACCAAAGCCAATGGGGATCAAGAGCAGCGGTTCGAACCTAAAGCGTATGCCTAGGAAGATAAATAGAGCACCAATGAGAATCATGATCACGTGACCCGTGGTCACATTGGCAAAGCCGGTGTAGGTAGAGAAGATCTCTATATTCTCAACAAGGAAGTTCCAGAAATTCATAAGGCTATCTTGTTAATCTCTTAGGTCTAGTGTTACGCTTACAGTCGCTTACAGTCCACTGTAGGACGCATCATCTGTGTCTTATCACTCCACGGTGTGTAGGGCAGCGTGCGGGGACGTATGGTCAGCCGTCCAGGCACCTCGCCACCGCCCATCTCGAGCTCGCTCGTCAGAGCCAGTGAGATAGCGACAGCCACGAGCGGATCTTCGGTCGTGCTGGCTACTTCCGTAGGCTCTCGGTGTAGTCGACTATTGAGCCGACTGCGCAGAGTCTCCTGACGCCCCTCGATACGCATCGCTACGATTCCAACCAGCTTATAGACCAAGAAGAGGATCAGTAGCCCCGAGAAGACCACCAGCATAGCGGTGATGGTCATCACAAAGCCATTAGGGTCGACCTCCTGTAGGCGGTCGATCTTCTCATTCTTGTCCTTGACCACATTGTTTGATCTAGGCGTCGTGTGCTGTGTGATATGCCAAGCCTCGGCAGCTACAGCTGTACGCACCCCGTCCTCGACACGAGCGTAGGAGTGGTTGGCGGGTAGAGATGCTGGCACCTCCACCTCATCGATGATAGTGCTCCCATCGTTGCTTATCAAAGCTAGATAGTGAGAGACATTAGGTGCTAGGGTAAAGTTCAGGTGAAAGGTGCCTCGCAGCGGCATCTCATCAGCAAAGAAGACGACACTCTGTCGTGGCTTAATAGCTGTCAGCACATCCCCCTTAGGGATCATATACTTCTTGAGATTTTGCGGATCATCAGTCAGGAAGCAACCCGCTAGGTCTATCGACCCCGCAGAGGAGTTGTAGATCTCGATCCAAGGGCTGCGCTTACCGTAGCTGTCTATGTAGTTATCTACATTATCTATCATCACCTCATTGATCCGAGCCGCCGTGACACTCTGTGCTGAGAGCGGGAGGAAGGCCCATAGGGTGGCTATGGTAGAGAGCAGTAGTAGTCTCTGTAAGGCTGGTAGTGTGACTCGTTGCATAAGCTCACATATATATCGCTAAGATTAGACCGCCAAAGGTACGTTTTCTTTGGCAAAGTACGAGCATGCTTTGGATCAACTTTAGGGCTGATGTACTATATATAGAGACTGTTGCAAAAGTCAACAGTCTCATGTAATGAGCTCATCGACCTCTCTACTTCTCGTCTGTCGCTGATGTGTAGCCCCTGACAGAGCGATTATGACGCGTCAGCCATCTCTAGGTAAATTCGACGCCAGCTTGTTACAATAATTTAGAGCTGACTACATATCGACACGGCACTGTGTCGGGAAAAACTGATTTCCACGTGGATATTTCGAAATCCCCACGTGGAGAATAAAAAATTCCTCGGAGGAATGAAATGAAACTTCGGAGGAATGAAATGAAAC
>CAMCJO010000188.1 GCA_945875135.1 uncultured Porphyromonas sp. | reverse complement strand
TCGGAGGCGTTAAGAGCGAATTTCTGTATCTTTGTAAGCGAATGGGTGGTGGGCGGACTCGCCAAGAGCTTCGCAACACCTATCATATAATGTATTAGTTATGGATCTACATTACGAAGACATACGACGTGACTACGGGCGCAGGAGCCTCAGCCGTAAGGATCTGACGGACGATCCCTTTGACCTGGTCAGACTATGGCTACAAGAGGCGGTGGACGATCCCAAGGTCCTAGAGCCTACGGCGGTGCTGGTCTGCACCAGTACGCCCGATGGGCACCCTAGTTCGCGGACCGTACTGCTCAAGGAGCTGCTCGGCGAGGAGTTTATCTTCTACAGCAACTACGAGAGCCGTAAGGGCCAGCAGATGGCTGCCAATCCACACGTCAGCCTCACCTTCCTCTGGCACGAGCTGGAGCGACAGATACATGTCGAGGGCACGGTGCGGCACCTAGAGCCGGAAATCAGCGATCAGTACTTCGCCACACGTCCCTACAAGAGCCGTGTCGGTGCACGCATATCGCCACAGAGCCACCCGATACCAGACCGCAACTATATCTACACGCACTTTGTCAAGGAGGCCGCTAAGTTTGCCCTGCAATCTGTGCCTCGCCCCGACAACTGGGGAGGCTTTGCAGTGCTACCTAGTCGCATAGAGTTTTGGCAGGGTCGGCCTAGTCGTCTGCATGACCGCTTCCTCTATGAGCGTCAGGAAGACAATTCATGGCTTATCAATCGTCTGGCACCTTAGTGCTTATGAACGCAACGAGACCTGTACTCCTAGCTATCGATACCGCCCTACAGGGGTGTAGCGTCGCTGTGACCGACAGCGAGCAGATACTATATAATAAGGTATACCAAGAGACCGAGATATCTAATGCGGTGCTCATCGGACGCTACACTCAGGAGGCTATCTCTTGGTGCCAAGAGCAGGGCTACCAGATAGCAGCCATAGCGACGACCGATGGCCCAGGCTCCTACACGGGGCTACGCATAGGTGCTGCACTGGCTAAGGGACTAGCCTTCGGGCGGAGCATCCCGCTCATTGCCGTCTCCACCCTGCAACTCCTACTGACGGGCTTGCCGAGCTTCGCTGGGGAGACCATTGCGCTACTCGATGCGGGGCATGGAAACGCTTACCAGCAAACTTTCGACGCTGAGGGGGCTCCCCGCGACAAAGCGACTTTTGTCACCATCTCATCGGAGTGGCACGCACCCGCCGAGAGCCGTATCGTCTACGTCGGCTCGCTACCCGTAGAGGGTACCGCTGTTGCTCCGCCAACGGCCGAGACGCTCGCTACCGTGGCGCGCAACTACTGGCAGGAGGAGCAATATGTCGACACAGCCTACTGGGAGCCTAACTATGTCAAGCCCTACAAGGCAGTCGTGGGACAAAACAAAGTCCTCGAGCGACTCAAACTATCTAAACAAGCATAAACCACAACTACGACCTAAATATGATCAAAGATATCATCGTACTTGCCAAGCAAGTCCCCGACACACGTAATGTCGGCAAAGATGCTATGAAGGCTGACGGCACTGTGAATCGTGCCGCCCTCGACGCTATCTTTAACCCCGAGGATCTAAACGCACTCGAGCAGGCGCTCCGCATCAAGGAGCAAAACCCCGACTGCCGGGTCTCCGTACTCACCATGGGGCCTCCCCGTGCTGCTGAGATCATCCGCGAGGCACTCTACCGTGGCGCTGACCACGGTTACCTGCTGACCGATAGAGCTTTCGCTGGGGCTGACACGCTCGCCACGAGCTACGCTTTGGCCTGCGCTATACGTCATATCTGCAAGGGTGGACTGCCCGACCTCATCCTCGGTGGCCGTCAGGCTATCGACGGCGACACCGCTCAGGTGGGTCCGCAGGTGGGCGAGAAGCTCGGCATCAACGTGGTCACCTACTGCGAGCAGATAGACCAGATCGAGGACGACCAGCTCACCATCACCCGCCGTCTGGAGCATGGCGTGGAGACGGTACGTGCGCACAAGCCTCTCCTGCTGACGGTCACGGGCAGCGCAGCACCCTGTCGCCTGCGCAATGCTAAGCGTGTACAGAAGTACAAGTACGCCGCCTCGTCTCTAGAGCTAGACACACTGCCCGAGACCTGGCGCAAGCGCCTTGAGAGCAATCCCGAGGAGCTGACGATCGACATCTTGACGGCTGAGAGTACCGGCGCAGACATCGCTCAGTGCGGTCTCTCGGGCTCTCCGACGAAGGTCAAGAGTATCGAGAGCGTCGTCTTTAAGGCTAAGGAGGTGATGCACCTCTCCAGCAGCGATGCCGATCTAGAGACTTTGATACAAACCCTATTAGCAAACCACACCATCGGCTGAAAGAGTGCCGCTTTTGCACACCCATATAATTAAGACAGACTATGAACAATCTATTCGTATACCTAGAGATCGAAGATGGGAGCGTACACGACGTCAGCCTAGAGCTACTCACCAAGGGGCGCTCACTGGCCAACCAGCTGGGCGTGGCACTAGAGGCGATAGCCATCACTGACCGCACTGAGGGGATCGCCGACACGGTCATGCCCTACGGCGTAGACAAGCTACACCTCTTCGTAGATCCTCGTCTGGAGCATTACCAGACGCTACCACACGCAAGCATCGTCATCAAGCTATTCCAGCAGGAGAAGCCGCAGATCTGCCTCCTCGGTGCGACAACCATAGGACGTGACCTGGGACCCCGTGTTTCCTCGTCACTAGGCAGCGGACTCACCGCTGACTGTACCTCTCTGGAGATCGGCGACTATACCGACAAGGGCAAGGAGTTCAAGAACCTTCTCTATCAGATTCGCCCAGCTTTCGGTGGTAACATCGTAGCAACCATTGTCAACCCTGAGCATCGTCCACAGATGGCGACGGTACGCCCAGGCGTGATGAAGAAGGAGATCTACAAGGCCGACCACAAGGGCGAGGTGATCAACCACTCGGTGGCTGACTTCGTTCGTGATGAGGACTTTGTCATCGAGATCATCGACCGCCACGTAGCCAAGAGCAAGATCAACCTAGGCGGAGCCCCGATCATCGTGTCGGGTGGCTATGGTGTCGGTAGTGCTGAGAGCTTTGAGCTACTTCACGAACTGGCCGATCTCCTAGGCGGAGAGGTAGGCGCCACCCGTGCAGCCGTCGATGCGGGCTTTACCGAGCATGAGCGACAGATAGGACAGACCGGTGTGACCGTACGTCCTAAGCTATACATCGCCTGCGGTATCAGCGGACAGATACAGCATGTGGCTGGTATGCAGGAGAGCTCGATGATCATCTCTATCAATACGGACCCCGACGCGCCGATTAATACAATCGCCGACTACGTCATCACAGGGCGTATCGAGGAGGTTATCCCCAAGCTCATCAAGTACTATAAGCAAAACTCTAAGTAAATCCCCCTAGACGACAGAATTATGGCTAATTTCTATACAGACAATCCACATATACAGTACCACCTCCAGCATCCGCTCATGGAGCGCATTGCACGGCTTAAGGAGCGTGACTATGCCGATGCTGACCAGTATGACTATGCCCCCTCAGACTATGCCGATGCGCTGGATAGCTACCAGCGTGTACTAGAGATAGTCGGTGAGGTGTGTGGCGAGGTGATAGCGCCCAATGCAGCCGAGGTGGACCTAACAGGACCAACGCTCCACGAGGGACGTGTCTCTTACGATCCGCTCACAGCGCAAAACCTCGACACGGTACGACAGACCGGTCTCATGGGTATGTCACTCCCCCGTCGCTACGGAGGACTCAACATGCCCATCACTCCTTATATTATGGCTGCCGATATGGTCTCTCGTGCTGACGCTGGCTTTGAGAACCTCTGGGGACTACAAGACTGCGCTGAGACGCTTTACGAGTTTGGCTCTGAGGATCAGCGTGAGCGCTTCCTACCCCGTGTCTGCGCCGGCGAGACGATGTCTATGGACTTGACCGAGCCAGACGCCGGTAGTGACCTGCAGGCGGTCATGCTCAAGGCTACTTACAATGAGGCTGACCAGCAGTGGTACCTCAACGGCGTCAAGCGCTTTATCACTAATGGCGACTCAGACATTCACCTCGTACTAGCACGTAGTGAGGAGGGAACAAAAGATGCACGTGGTCTCTCCATGTTTATCTATGATGCTAAGAATGGGGGCGTGACCGTCCGCCGCATAGAAAACAAGATGGGTATCAAGGGGGTTCCTACCTGCGAGCTTGTCTTCAAAGATGCACCCGCCGAGCTCTGTGGAGAGCGACGTCTAGGTCTGATCCGCTACGTTATGTCTCTAATGAACGGAGCTCGTCTAGGTATTATGGCACAAGCCGTAGGCATCTCAGAGGCGGCCTATCGTGAGGCAAAGACTTACGCTGCCGATCGTCATCAGTATGGACACGCCATTGATAAGTTTCCAGCTGTCTATGAGATGCTCGCACTCATTAGAGCTAAGACAGATGCAACCCGTGCGCATCTCTACGAGACGAGCCGCTTCGTCGATATGTACAAGGCTTACGACGACATAGCTCGTGAGCGCAAACTAACACCCGAAGAGCGCAAGGAGCAGAAGTATTATAGCCGTCTAGCAGATGCTTTTACACCTATCGGTAAGGGTATGAGCACTGAGCTTGCCAACCAAAATGTCTACGACTGCATCCAGATATACGGTGGCTCAGGCTATATGAAAGACTACACCTGCGAGCGTCTCTATCGCGACGTGCGTATCACCAACATCTACGAGGGTACCAC
>CAMCJO010000187.1 GCA_945875135.1 uncultured Porphyromonas sp. | reverse complement strand
AAAAAATAGCCACGTAGAAATTTGGTGTTTTCTACGTGGCTATCTGTAAAGGCTAGCACTTCCTATGACGCACTCCTGACGTCTATCACATGATTTGTACTATAGGCGGTGACGTTTGTTAGCCTTTGACAAACTTATAGGTGGTGTCTCCTACCTGCACGATGTAGGCACCTTGTGGTAGATAGCCTATGTAGATAGAGCTATCCTCCTCGTCGTAGACTTCGCTCAGGAGCTCCTCGCCAGAGGCTGTATAAACCTTCAACAGGGTAGCTGGCATATCCTTCGCCAGACGTACATAGAGACGCTCGTCTGCAGAGTTGTAGTAGATAGCTGTCGCAGCTGTCGCAGGCTGTGTCACGGAGACTGTATTCCTACCAAGATATGGCTGTGGATCACCAGCATTACCGTTCATCAAGACCCACCCCTTGTCGGTAGCAACCTTCACTTGTCTATCTGTGATGTCGTTTTTCTCCTCTCCCTCTGCTATGTCAATGGCAAGAAATCTACCTGCAGCAAGAAAGTTCTCATCTAGTAGCTTAAACTTTGGGATAGACTCGACAATCACCTGCATAGCTGTCTCAGCGATTGCGTTGACAGAGATATCGGCGTACTGCAACTCTTTACAAGCTGAGAAGTCTAGCGAGGTAAAGTTGTTTTCAAAGGCGATGAAGTCTCGTAGCTTAGGTGTCTTCGTCAGATCTAGCTCTGTGAGCTCATTGCTCTCGCAGTAGAATCGACGTATCTCAGGATTGTTCGAAAGGTCTACGTGCTTAAATCCACAGCGTTGTATATCGATATACTCCAGCTTAGGATTGTTTGAGAAGTCGGGATCTGCTGTAAAGTTGTTTCTTTTGATTAGGAGCATCTTGAGGTTGGGTAGATTTGGAAGAAAGTCTAGCGCAGTAAGCTTATTCATATTGAGGTTTAGCTCCTCCAGTAGTGGATTATGTGATAGATCAATTGTGGTCAGCTTATTACCCCCGAGATGTAGCTTCTTTAGCTTGGGATTGTTAGATACGTCGAGCGATTGCAAGTCGGTTATATCAGCTTTGAGCACATCTAGATCGGATAGGTTTGAGACATTTAGGGTCTCAAGGCTATTCATACTACACTGTATAAATGTAAGCTCGGTACACTTAGAGAGGTCTAATGATGTAATACCTGTTCTTTCGCAATCTAGCTCCTTTAGCTTTGCGTTGTGTGTTAGATCTAGTGTACCGATGTTATTACCCTTGAGTAAGACACTTTCTAGCTCAGGACACTTAGAGAGGTCTATACTCTTAAGCAGACAGTTTTGCGCTCCGAGATGGCGTAACTTAAGATTGTTAGATAGGTCTAGCTCTTTGATTCTATTTGAGTAGCAAAAGAGCTTCTCAAGGTCAGTCTGCGCAGTCACATCGAGCTTTATGATCCTTGTCTGGTAGCACCACAGCTCCTTAAGAGTATTAATCTTAGATAGATCGATAGAGGTGAGTGCTGTCTTATTGAGATTGAGATAGGTGATAGGACCGTAGATAGTTGTCTTGGTCAGATCCTTAGGAAGGTTGATAGCCTTTTTATCAGTTCCCTTTTCGATCTTCTCATTGTCTTGGCACTGACCATCACCATTGAGATCTATCCAGCAGCCGTCTGTCGGAGCGATGACACCTATGAGCAGAGAGGCGTTTTCGTCATCTGTGATGAAGGTGAGATCGATGCTGGGCTCCATAAGGGGTGTCTGAGCTTTCGTCTGTGTAACTATCCCTAGCAGAGCTATAGTGAGGAGTAGGGTGTATGTTTTTTTCATAAGATAAAGTATGTGTATAGTGAATCGTGCTGTGTTGCCTAATGAGCGATAGCCCATTGATCAAACGGACCGTCTCCAAAGGTACAAAATACATTGAAATAGAGATTTCTAGCTTTCTGTGACTAAGCGCGCTTACGATAGGTAAGGATGGCTGCTACACCATTGACTACGGCAAAAACGGAGAGCGCCGTCAGCTCGCGCCATAGCTCGGTGAAGGCGACTGGCTTGAGGTAGTAAGTGCGCATCAAGATACTGTAGTGCGTGAAGGGGTGCGACACGGCTAGGGCACGTGCCCACGACGGCATACCCTCGATCGGGGTGAAGAGTCCGCCGAGGAGGATGAAAAACATCAAGACGAAGAAGAAGGAGAACATCGCCTGCTGCTGCGTATGCGCGAAGTTGGTGATGAAGAGTCCTAGCCCACTCATAGCGAGGACGTAAAGCATGGTGCCGACGATCATCATCCCAACATTGCCTTGGGGCCATAAGCGGTATAGCAGTCCGACGATAGGGTGCGCCAGGAAGACCATGAATATCGATATGACGATATAGGGGAGTGCCTTGGAAAGCATGAAGACGAGCGGGTGGATCGGCGTGACATTCATCTGCTCGATGGTGCCGACCTCCTTCTCCTGCACCATATTAAGTGCTGGGAGGATGAATGCGGTCATCGTAATGAGCATGGCGACAAGGCCAGGGATGATATAGTTCTTGTAGTTCACCTGAGGATTGTAGCGGTTGACCTCGACGATGCGGATCGGTATGGTGGCTAGCTCCTCTATTCCTGTGGACTCGTTGAGCTGAGTGACAAACTGCTGTACGATCTGCTGTGTGTAGCCCCCGGCGACGGCACCTTTTGTAGCGTTAAAGGCATTGATCCGTGCTTCAATCTGAGCTTTCTGATAACGCATGAGCTGCTCCTCAAAGCGTGGCGGGATCGTTATGATGAGATCGGCCTGACCATCCTCTATGAGCTCCATACCTTCCCGAAGGGTGGGGGGGAGCTGGCCCTGCCAAGCATTGACAAAGTAGCCCGAGCTAAAGAACTGCTGCTGTAGTCTCTGTGAGAGCGACGTATGATCGTGATCGATGACGACGGTCTGCAGATTCTTGATATCCGTAGTCGTAGCAAAGGGGAGGAGCATCAAGACGACGATAGGGTACATGACGACCATCCCGAGTAGCAACCTATTGCGGAGCAGGTTGTATATCTCTTTGCGTATGAGAGCTAGTAGCATAGGATATCAGGGAGGGTTTACTCTAGTTTCTTCTTAAAGTTGAGCAGCGCTAGGATGACTAGTACGACGCTCATACCCGTCATGATGAGCGACTCCCAGAGGATCGAGGACCAGCCGAGACCCTGTATCATCAACTTCTTGACCGCTATGGAGTACCATGTGGCGGGGATCGCACGGGCGAAGTATTGTAGCACTATCGGCATACTCTCGATCGGAAAGAACATGCCCGAGAGCATCGCTACGGGGAGCAGGAGTCCCGCGCCACTGATGAGCATGGCGGCGGTCTGATTGTCCGTTATGGTGCTGATGAGCATGCCGAGGAGGAGCGACACGAGGATGAAGAGGAGCGACACGAAGAAGATAGCACTCACTGACCCTAGTAGCGGCACTCCCAGCACGAAGCGTGACAAGAGTAAGATGGTGATCACGTTGAAGATGCTCAGCGTGAAGTAGGGGACGGTCTTAGAGAGCAGGATGGTGATCGGATTGACGGGCGAGGTGAGTAGGACCTCCATAGAGCCAAACTCCTTCTCCCGAACGATCGAGACAGAGGTCATCAGGGCGCAGATAATCATCAGGACCAAGCTCATGACGCCTGGCACGAAGTAGTAGGGTGCCCGCATCTCGGGGTTGTAGAGTAGCGTCGTGAAAGTCTCTATCTGGTAAGGTCTTCGCTCTGCCATACGCATCGCCATGAGCGCGCCAAACTGCTCTAAGTACTCCTGCACAGTCGTGTAGATAAGCCCCTGTATCTGCGCACTGATGAGTGCTGAAGTATTAGGATCGCTCGCATCAAGACGGAGCTGCACGGTAGGCTCAGTGCCTGCGAGTAGCTCTTTGTCTATGTCGTTCGGTAGGACGATGATGACGTGCGCTGCGCCTGTGCGTAGTGCCTCGTCCATATCTTCATACGGTGTGATCAAGCTGACGGAGCCTACTGCATCGCTCTGGTCAAGGTGTGTAAAGAGTCTCTCGACAAAAGGGGTGCGCGTCGGTGTCGCCACGACCACATCGATCTGCTTTACCTCAGAGGTGAGCGCAAAGCCGAAGGCTAGCACCAAGACGATGGGCATGCCTATCAAGAGCATCAGCGTAAGCGGATCCCTGAAGATGTGGATGAACTCCTTGCGGACGAACTTGAAGAAGACGCGCATGTTGGCTGTTAGCTGTTAGCCGTTGGCTATTAGCTAGAGTCCCTAGTACTACTGGAGCACTAGGGACTCTAGAAGATTAGATAACTAGAGTTTGTAGAGGAAGCCTGCAGCGACCTGCTCGGCGGTCTTACGACCTGCTACCTCCTCGAGTAGTCTGAAGGCAAAGGGCAGTGCCAGCGCCGGACCACGTCCCGTGACGATATGTCCGCACACCTCTACATCGGCACCTGTCAAGACGAAGCCTGGTACCTGCTCCTCAATGCCTGGATAGCAGGTCGCACGCATCTTGCCGTCACCGATACCAGCTGCGCCTAGTACTCGTGGAGAGGCACAGATAGCAGCGATCGTACCGCCCGCCTCGTGCTGACGACGTATCAGCTCGAGGAGTGGCTCACACTCGTTGAGCTTGGTCAGCCCGCCAGGTAGGGCGATAGCCTTGGGGAGCGCACCGCTCTGTAGCTCCTCGAGGAGCATATCTGCTTGGATAGTCACATCATGCGAGCCTCTTACAGCGAGAGAGCCTGTGATGGATACTGTGGTAACGGGTTGATTGCCACGTCTGAGTACGTCAACGATGGCGAGTGCCTCGACCTCTTCGAAGCCCTCGGCGAGGAAGACTAGT
>CAMCJO010000186.1 GCA_945875135.1 uncultured Porphyromonas sp. | reverse complement strand
GCTTCATCCTTTCTGCAAAGTCTAGGCAATCTTGCAAGCAAGATTGTGAGACTGTTGCAAAAGTCAACAGTCTCATATAGATAAACGTCCTTTTGTTACATCTCATCTTTTGTTTGCCCGAGGGTAACGGATTCTATAGCATAAGTCTCAAAGTGGGGAAAAGGAATCACAGTCCCCTTCCCCACAATCACTAGTAAAGCTCTAACTCTTTAGTCCTTACCAAAGGATTATATTGTTAATCGGCTGAGGTTGATTTAGGGCATAAGCCACAGCTACGTCTCGTGCAGCCTCTAGGGTGCTTATCCTCTCTGAGTGACGACGCTCTGCCTCTCTCTCGAGGAAGTCCCACGTACGATTGTCATCCGCTATAGCCTTCTTTGCCACCTTGTCTATAAAAGCACTCACCTGCTTGTCATACTTCTTATAGCCTGCGGGGATCTCCCGTAGCAACTCCATCGCCTTGCGAGCTCCAGTCGCATTGGGACTTGCAGCCCACGTAGCCTCCGCCTGACGCAAGAGCTGTGGTGCTCGCACCTCTATATAGAGATCATAACACTCTTCGATAGCTGAGATGACCTTACCGTAGGATGCAATGCTCCCAGGTACCTCACTGAGTAGGTACAGAGCTAGACCATACTCCCCTTGCTTGGCATGAGTACGAGCGAGAGCTACGAGATTGTCCACCTGTCTCTCATAGAAGTCATTGATACGACTCCGAGAGCGTCCGATGAAGCTTTTGAACTCGGGCGTATCGAGGGACAACGCAGTCACGGAGTGGTGTATAGCGTTTGCCTTGTTTGTCCCCTTGCTCTGTACAGTGATCTCATAGCTGTTGAAGACATTGCCCGTCTGCATATCTGTCACGTCAAAGGTGACAGAGAGCTGCATCGTTGTCTTAGGTGGTACCGTGGCACTGGTGTGTTCATCAACGATGGTAATATGAGGCACCAAAGCAAAGCGAGTAAGCTCAGACTCAGAGGAGAGACCGCTACTCGTCAGGACTCGCTTCATCTTCTGACTTAGTAGGTGATCCGTCTTGTCGCCTAGATTGTAGTCAGAGACTACGTGTGCAGGAGCTATGGTAAGCCCCTGAGCAGAGATAAGGCGAGGAGATAAGCAAGCTATTGCCAAAATGCTAAATAGTAGATATGTGACCTTCATCATTGTTGTATAGTTACTTTAGCGTTATCTCAATCTGTCCTATAGAGCCTGCCACATTGCGCATCTTCGTCTTAAAGCCTAGACTCTTTAGTTGCTGCTCTAGAGGCTTGAAAAAGCGTCTCCCATCTAGAGCCTTACCAGCATCATCAAAGAGTGGCATCATAATCTGAGAGGCTTGTAGCACCTCCTCTTCCATCTGATCGATATTAAAGGAAGAGCCTACACAGTGCTTCTCTAGGAACTCTTCAATCACCTCTCCGACCGTCCGACCGCCATGATCTTGCTCTAGTTGACCTCGCTCATCTCGCACTATGAGCGAACCCTCTCGACCATTGCTGACCCACTCCTCAAAAGTCTGCTGCAACTGAGCACAGAAAGGATCAATCTTGTCTATCACAGCCTCCTGTAGCAGACTGATGGCAGTAGCTCCTATGGCGGGCTGACTCTCGCCCGAAGCTGAGGCAACATTCTTGAGAGCTGCCATATCAATCCCTGAAAACTCGGCATAGAGGAACGTGCGAGGTCCTTGCTGCGTTACCTTATAGTTTAGGTCGATACGGATATCTACAGGCAAGACGTAGTCGGGATTGTCCTGCGCCTTCTTGAGAGCCATCTCAAGATTTGTAAGTGGGAAGCCACGCTCACGCATTAGCTCCTCAAACTTGGCGATACACGCCTTCAGCTCATCATTGAGAAAAGCCAGCTTGTAGTGCTGATAGAAGTTGTAATCCCCTACATCGTCCGTAGCTTCGAGCAGACCCAGCTTGTACATCAGAGCATCTGAGGGGACAATCAGGAGACGTGGCTTCTTGGCTTTTTGAGCAGACATAGAGCATATATCCCCCATCAAGATAGCTAGGAGGAGTAGGCATATTCGTTTAGTCGCTTGCATAGTCTTAGTATATGATGTAGTGTATGATTAAAACATAGATCCGAGCTTATCAATGATACCCTCAGCCTCTAGATACTTACGGAGAGCATCCTTTTGTATAGATAGAGCTACACCTATCTTGTATTGTGCGCCCACCTTAAGACGATCTTGAGGTCGTATCGTACCATCGTTGGATAGTGTGACAAACTGTAGGTATCGCCCTGTCTTGTAGAAGTCTTCAAAGAATTTCTGATGCTTAGCATGCGCCTCAGGCGAGACCATAGGCTTCTGAGCATAAACCCCAGGCCCCGCAGGTATACCCTTAAAGAGGACAGCATCTACGCCATCTCGCTTAGCACGCTCTATAGCCATCCGCTGCGTAGAGGCGTAGCTATATACTTTGATCAGATAAGTCCCCTGACCACCCACACCTAGCGAGTGTACCTCATAGTCGTAATTATGTCTTGCGCCACATGCAACAAGCAAGGTAAGCGAGAGGATAGCTCCTATGAGCTGTGCAAATGTCTCTATCTTCATCGTCTTAATCTGTTTTTTTTATGATGCCTATAGGACTGCTATAACCACACTAGAGGCTACAGCAGTCCTGTGGAAACTAATCAGATAATCTATTCTTCATATTAGAATGAGATGCGTGTACCCACACCAAAGTTGATCGGCGGGATACCTACCGCCTTGGCTGATTTAGCCCCAGCTACCCATAGCTCACTACCTAGATGGGCAAAGACATTGATATTGGGGTGTACGTAACAGCCGAAGCGACCTCCGAGAGTTAGGTAGCCGAAACTTTCTGTTTTCACCTCTGTATTAGATAGAACTCCTAGAGTACCATATCCTAACTCTACAGAAGCATTGAATGCTCGAGCGAAGTTAAACTCCTTGCGTAGACCATAGGTCATACGTATGAAAAGAACCGATACATCTTCAGAGGTCACTGCTAGTACGCCAAAGCCCCCATCCTTAGAAGCCTTGAGTCCAAAAGGTATACCCATACGGACGAAGAGGAAAATACCTGGGACAGACTTCCCCTTGAACTTTGGAATCAGCGACAAAAGGTCTGAAGCACGGTAATCCACCTCAGCACCCACATACATAAAGTTCACCAAAGGGGTCAATCCGACTCCTAGATCAGGCTTGCTGATGAGGGTCATACCCTCTTCGAGGCGACTAAATCCTGCATATTGATAGAATCGTGTGAAGTCCTGCTGGTTGCCATCGGCAATCTTCTTGTTGTCTGCAATGTGCATACCAACACGTACGGCACCACGGCGTACAGTCTTGGTCTCTCCCGTGGCGGGATCGAGGACATTCTCTACGACGAAAAAGCGGTCGTCCGTCTTCAAGTTTTCCTTCGTCCCTATCTTAGCAGAGATAGGACTCGTCTGAGCAATGGGAGCCTGAATCTCTAAGTCGTGTACATTATTAGCGATTAGCACATCTGCTAGTTGGAATACGTTCATAGCGAGCGTCTCGTAGTTGGTATCCTTACCCACAGCTGTACCCTTGGTCATACCCATCACAAAAGAGGAGACCTTGTTTTCCTTCGTTGCATAGACAAACTTAAGTGGGAATGTAGCCTTGTCTATTCCTTCGGGTGAGTTGAAGTGCTTCGTATAGAAGGCATTCATCGTCTCAGCACCGAAGTCTAGCTTATAGACGAATCCGCTCACCTTTGCCTCTTTGGCCTCAGTGAGATATACATAATATACGATTACATAAGAGCGATCGATGAGCTGCTCTCCAATGGTATTTAGCTGTACAGAGAGGTCTCTATGAGCCGTCTTTGCCTCGACGATATCAGCATCCGTTGCGGCAAATGCTCCTCTCGCCTCTAGGACTTCGAGAGAGTACCCTTTGCTTGCCTCATCATAACGAGGGAACCAGCTCTTCATAATCATACGCCCCACGTGCGCATCCTCGAGAACACGAGTAATCTCCTCTTGGAGTGCTTGGCGACCTTCGGCACTATTGGGGTCTTTAGGCGGTGTCAGCTCGAGGCGATCTAGGACAATCTCATTGACGTCAAACTGCTCATTGGGATGCTGCTGCATTATCTCAACTAGTCGCTCTGCGACGTCGGAGCCATCTGTAGCATAGATGACGGAGCGAGATGGGCGTAGATACTTACGTGAGAGCAGGTCTGTACGAGCTGCCGTCAGCGTCTCGACCTCTTGAGCATTTAGCTCTGTGGGACAGACAGTCTGTAGCCCTACAAAAGCCCCTAATACCAGCGCTAATAATATAGTTTTCTTCATTTGGTTATTGTTTGATTATATGTGATTTGTAGCGCAAAGGTACAACCAGTGTAAGCTACCAATCAAGAGCAAAAAAGGCACTTCTCGGGATTTGTCCAAATACAGCAGAATCCGATATGTTTTCTCCAAGATTTGAACGAAATTCTTCTCTTGGACTCGATGCCGTAACTCTCACGAGTAGGGATACCTAAACGAGTAAAGAGCTGTAGGGGCGGACACTTAAGCCGAGCGTTCCTACTGGTCACTACTCGTAAGATTTGTGGAATCTAGGGGAATCATTTTTTGAAGGGAGACCTGTTTAGTTTCATAGGAAAGAAACTCTAGTTTCATACAGGGCTGCCGCATTATACACAATGAGTTCATCTACCTCTCTACTCCTCGCTTGTCGCTCATGTGCAGCTCTTGAAAAAAACGATTATGATGCTTCACCTTGGCTGGAAAATTCAACCCCTGGATCATTACAATAATTTAAAGTCGACTACATATCGATACGGAGC
>CAMCJO010000185.1 GCA_945875135.1 uncultured Porphyromonas sp. | reverse complement strand
ATTTCCAAGGAAGGAAAAGAAGTTTTCCAACGCTGGAAAACTTCAGTTCCATGAGAATAAGCTCGTCAAGCTTCCCTAAATGCTTATTTAGTACGGTCTAATTTGCTACCTTTGCAACGATGAATGAGAGAGAGATAGAGGCTACTGATCAAGCCGAAGACAATAAGCAGACGCAGGATCTGCGCACGCAACCGATCCCGAAGCTACTGCTGCGGTATGCTATACCAGCTGTGGTGGGCACGGTCGTGCAGGCACTGTACAACATTGTGGACACGATCTTCATCGGCCAGGGCAGTGGTGAGCTGGGCATCGCCGCAGTATACATTGGCTTTCCATTGATTATCCTGCTCCAGGGCTTCAGCATGCTGGTGGGTATGGGTGCCTCTGTGGGGGTGTCGATAGCGTTAGGTAGGCGGGACTCGGACCGTGCGGATCGTATCTTGAGCAATGCGGTCTATCTGACCTTTGTCTTTTATGTCCTGACGGTCACCCCCTCGATGATCTTCCTAGAGGATATCTTGCGACTCATCGGAGCGAGTGACAATGTGATCCCGCTGGCGATGGACTACCTCCACATCTATCTACCAGCTATCATACTGAGCAACCTGACCTACGGGTACAACAATGTGATGCGTGCGTCGGGCTATCCGACGAAAGCGATGATCACGATGATCATCGGAGCGGTAATCAATGTGGTGCTGGACTACCTCTTTATCATGCGCTTCGGATGGGGCATCAAGGGTGCTGCTTGGGCTACGGCGATTGCGATGTTCTGCACGATGGTCTTCGTGCAGGTCCACTTCTTCCAGCGCAAGAGCGTGGTACGCTTCAAGCGACAGAATATGAAGCCCTCGGGCTCGATCCTTCTATCGATCCTCAGTGTCGGTATAGCTCCCTTTGCGATGCAGGTGGCGGGCAGTGCCGTGAGCTTTGTACTCAACCATAACTTCTCAAGCTTTGCCAGCACGGTAGCTGAGGCGGATCTATCCATAGCGACCTACGGTATCATCAACAACTACACGACACTCATCGGACTCACTATCATCGGTGTGGCGCAGGGTATGCAGCCTATCGTGGGGTACAACTATGGTGCGGGACATATCGAGCGGTCGCTGAGCTGCTACAAGCTGGCTGTCGGAGTCAATACCATCATCTCTATCTTAGGCTTTGCGGCTGCCATGCTGCTACCGGAGCAACTCTTTATGCTCTTCAATGCGTCGCCTGAGCTGATCGCGATAGGTCAGCACGCGATACGTATAGTCTTCTGCGTCTTCTTTGTTGTAGGTTTTCAGATTACCACCTCGCAGCTCTTCCAGAGTCTCGGGCTAAGCCGTCAGGCTATCTTCATCAGCTTGACACGACAGATCATCTTCCTCCTACCAGCACAGCTGATCCTCCCCCACTTCTACGGCATCGATGGCGTCTGGTATGCGATACCTCTGGGCGATATCTTGGCGACGGTCGTCTCAGCCTCAATGATTATCTACTACTTTAGGAAGTGGACTAGCGAGCAAACCTCACCCTTAGCGTAAGACCTTCTAAAATATGCACGTACTCCTCTACACGCTCTTCATACAACTCATAGGTATCCTCTACCTCGTGTGGCGTGGCGGGCAGGCGGTGCCTCGTGGCTGGTGGCGACGGTCGCTGCGTGGGGTGCTACTGGCTGACCTGCTCTTCGTCCTTGTGGTCGTTTTGCTGCGCCATCAGCTCTCCTCAGCGTTGCTCACCTTTAGCATCGTCTTCGTTTGCTCATGTGCATTCGTACTCCTATATATAGTACCACTAGCACTTCTGATCAATGGCGGACGACTACTCTACAAGCGCATCACGGGACAAACGCTTCGCGCACGGCTCGGCGACACGGTATACCAGCGAGCTAAGTGGGTTTTCTTTTTCGTAATGGTAGCAATCTCAGCTCTGATTCTTATGTATGGCTACCAGCAGGCTGCGACACCGCACATAGTGGAGCATAAGGTGGAGCTGACCAAGCCACTAGGTGCTGATCGGGAACATCTGCGGGTGCTCTTCGTGTCGGACCTCCACTTTAGCGAAACGATCGGCCGACCCTTTGCAGAGCGGCTCCTAGAGCTTTACAAAAAGAGCGAGCCAGACCTGATGCTCGTGGGGGGAGATATCTTCGACTACTACCCTGACCCGGCCTATCTAGACAGCATCCCCGAGATTATGCAGCAGATCACCCCGCCCCTGGGTAGTTACTACGTGCTGGGCAATCACGAGTACCGCTTCGATATGGCAAAGAAAAAGGCCTGGATCAAGCTCGTCGGGGGAACGCTCCTCGTAGACTCTATCGCAACGCCTGGCGGAGCGGTGACGCTCATCGGACGAGATGACTATACGCAGAACGAGCGAGCCACGCTCTCTGAGTTAATCGGTCAGATACCGCAGGAGAGCCAGCAACTACCGCGCATCCTCTTCGAGCATCAGCCGAGACAGCTAGACAGCCTCGCGAGCAACGGCATTGACTTGGCACTCTATGGACATACCCACGACGGACAGATCTTCCCCTTCTCCCTACTGGTGCGTGCTTACTATCCGATAGCGCACGGCTTCACCGAGAGATATGGTACGCCTGTCTACGTCTCTAGTGGATATGGCGCTGCGGGGCCGGCGATGAGACTTTTTACCAATAGTGAGGTGGTCGTCTTCGACTTGTACAGCACTAGCAAGCAATAAAGCATTGGCACAGCAGATCATACTACTGACCAATACGGGCTCTCCACGGACGGCCAACGAGGAGGATGTGCGAAGCTACCTGCGGGAGTTTCTCACAGACGGGGACATCATCTCTGTACCCTATCTGATGCGACAGCTACTGGTGCGGGGCATCATCGTGCCACGTCGCACGCACTTCTCATCAGAGCGGTATCGTCGCCTCTTGGCACTCTCCAGTGGGGTCATGCCTCTGCCCGTAGAAATGCAACGACTCGCAGAGCAAGTCGCTCAGCTGACGCAGCTCCCGACGCTCTACACACCACGCTATGCCCAGACAAGTCGTGCTGAGTGGGGCGAGCGTATCGCTCAGCTTGTCGGTACAGACGATGTGGAGGTGCTACTGCTTCCACTTTTTCCTCAGTACACACGAAGCAATGCGGGGAGCGCTATCACCTACTTCTCGGATCTGCCCAAGCCTACTGGCGGGCAATACAAGACGACTGTGCTGACTCCTTGGGGTACCGACTCGCGCTATATCGACCAATTGGTCGATCTGATCCAAAGGCATGTAGATACGAGCGACGACAGCTACCACTACATAGCCTCCTATCATAGTATCCCCGAGGCGCATCAGAAGTACGACCAGACGCACGGCTGGGACTACTACGCTCAGTGTGTCGCTACGCTACAAGCGGTGACCCGCAGACTAGGCGTACCTGAGGAGCGTGTCCATCTCACCTTTCACTCTGCCATGGGGCATGGTCGCTGGCTAGAGCCGACACTCGTCAGCGTACTGCAAGAGCTCGCCGCGCAGGGCGTTCGCCGCGCCGTACTCTTTAGCCCTAGCTTTGTCGCAGATTGCTTGGAGACGAAGCTCGATCTGGATTTAGAGGCTCGTGAACTATTCCTCGCAGCCGGTGGCGAAGAGCTTATCTACGTGCCCTGTCTCTCCACCCACCCCGATAGTGGTGCGCTCATCGCTAGCTTAGTCGAGCGGGTACAACGGCAGTGCTAGCCTCACTTTTGCGTAAACCAAGAAGGGTGCAAACTAGACTCTCTCTAGCTTGCACCCTTTTCTGTTATTTGAGACCGCAGTCTCAGTCTGGAGGGATTAGAACTTGATCGTCATACCCATATAGACTGTGCGAGGCTGCATAGGTCCGTAGATGTAACCACTATCACGTCCGCCACCTAGGTCAAAGTCCTTCTGGAATGAGTTGAGTAGGTTGTTAGCTCCGAGGAAGAGCTGCAGAGATGACGAGGTGAAGATGTCGAAGTCGTAAGAGATACGAGCCCCTAGGTCGAAGAACGAAGGAGTCTTCTCGATACGTCCCCACTTAGGGGCAGACTCGCTAGCATCCGCAACACCTGCCTCACGCTTACCCGCAGCAACGAGGTCACGATCTAGGACAGCGCTCTCAGCACCGTACTCGATCACGTGAGGAGCTAGCATAGAGCCCGTATAGTTGCACGTAGCGGTAAGGTTGAGCGTAGAGACAGGGTTGTAGGTTAGCGTTAGGTAACCATAAGTCATAGGCGTCCTCATGAAGTTGCGGCTCTTGAGCTCTGTGCTGACGAAGTTGCCATCGCCATCGGTAAGGAAGCCAGCTGCCTTCTCAGGGCCATTGTTCTCAAGCGTATTGATGTCGCTAGGCTCCTTCTCGTTTTCACCCTTGATGAGTGAACGCTCTACGCCTGTGCTCTCGGCATTGTCCCAGAGGCTCTTGGCAATGGTAAAGCCAGCCTGTACAGTAAAGCGCTTGTAAGCAACCTTACCCTCGATATTGGCACCGTAGACCGAAGCGTTCGAAGCGTTGTAGCGCTCGAAGAGCGTAAAGCCCTCACGCTCCTCTATAGGACGTGTGTTGAACGCACCCTGGAGACGTGTGAAGAAGCCCTCGAGGAGGAGATTAGCCTGCATAGCTCCATGAGAGAAGTACATATCGTTGCTTAGGTTGAAGCTGTGGCTGTACTCAGGCTTGAGGCCCTTGGCATTGATCACCTTCTGCGCCTCACCCGATACGACACCGACGTGTAGATCCTCGTCGAAGGTCTGAGGAGCGCGGAAGCCCTGTGCATACGAAGCACGGAGGTTCATCCAGGTAAATGGATTGTAGCGAACCGTAGCACGAGGTGTGAAG
>CAMCJO010000184.1 GCA_945875135.1 uncultured Porphyromonas sp. | reverse complement strand
TGAGCCAAGACCCCATCAGCTCGACCGCCATACGTCGGTGGATAGACACTGGAGCTGTGACCGAGGCGGAGAGACAGCTAGGACATCCCTACACCATCTTGGGCAAAGTCAAGACGGGTCTTCAGATAGGACGCAAACTGGGTTACCCAACCGCCAATATAGAGGTACCCTCCCCCTACAAAGCGCTCCCACCCGCTGGGGTCTATATGGCACGCACGACCATTAACCCCTTTGGAGCGAGCCAGCAGCGAGATATACCGAGCATGCTCTACATCGGGACCCGCCCCACGCTCGAGCTAGACGAGGAGGAGACGATGATTGAGGTCTTTCTGATGGGCGGCGAGGAGTACCAGCTGTACGGTCAGGAGCTGCTGATCTCCCTCTGCGACAGACTTCGCCAAGAGCTACACTTCGAGAGCCTCGACGCACTGCGCAAGCAGATCACCCGCGACGAGGAGGCGGTGCGGCGCTACTTCCACCTCTCCGACTAATCACGGTCCAAACGACCCAACCCAAGGGGCTGTATCGCGACGTTGCGGTACAGCCCCCTCTTTGTGCCCGCTAAGCTAGGTTTCACCTAGTGAAACTAAAGTTCCATCCCCCCTTGGCACTAAAGTTTCATGCAGGTGAAACTAGAGTTTCATATAGGAGAAACTGTAGTTTCATGCGGAAGAAACTGAAGTTTCCTACGGGTGAAACTAGAGTTTCGTACGTAGGGGACAACAGATCCACGTACATTCTAGTGTCAAGTAGACCACGAAACGACGTTTTGGATTGCGCTTGATTCTAATTTCGTCCAAATCTTGGAGAAACCATATCGGATTCTGCTGTATTTGGACAAATCCCGAGAAGTACCCTTTTTGCTCTTGATTGGTAGCCCTTAAGGCTTGTAACTTTGCATCGTCTATAAGCCTCTTCTTTAGTATCCCCTAGAGGGTATTTATGCACTCTCTAGGGGCATTTAGAATCGCTAGATCCTAGCCAACGACACGAAGCAATTATCTATCAACTACCAACTAATATGACAAGAAGACTACACCACTGGGCGTGCGTCCTACTCTGCACGCTCCTCACCTCGATAGGGCTACAAGCCGAGGTGACACCCTCTATTACCCACCTCCCCTCTGAGTCCCTCCGCACCGGTAGCGATGGTGTCATCACGATGACCACCTCCAAGGCGGTCGGCGAGATGATCCGGCTGGTCATAGGAACTAAAGATAAGAGCAACGTAACTGTCGAAGGTCTCCAAAAGATAGGTCCCTATGGACAATATACGCAGTACACCATCACCAGCCAGACGTTCACAATAAAAGGGAATGTAAGAGTTCTACAATGTGAGGAGAACCAGTTGACCAGCCTAGACGTGTCGCAATGCCCAGCCCTAGAATATATCTATTGCGATAGGAACTCGCTGACCAGCCTAGACGTGTCGCAATGCCCAGCCCTAAAATATTTCTCTTGCACTAAAAACTCGCTGACTAGCCTAGACTTGTCGCAGAACCCTTTGCTAGAGATACTACTGTGCGGTGGCAACCAGCTAACCAGCCTAGACCTGTCGCACAACAGCTCCTTAAGGAATCTCTATTGCGAAGGTAACCCGCTGACGAGTATAATATTCCCGAGTAACAGTGCTTTAGTGAACTTCAGCTGCTCAGACAGTCGGCTAACCAGCATAGACCTGTCGCAATGCCCAAACCTGCTAAACGTATATTGCTTCAGCAATAAAGAGCTAACCAGTCTAAACCTGACGCAATGTCCAAAACTGAAAGATCTCCGGTGCGAAACGAATGAAAAGCTGACCAGCCTAGACCTGACGCAATGCCCAGCTCTTAAAGATGTTATTTGTAACAAAAATGACATGCTGACCGAGCTTCTCCTACCACCTCAAAACACAGCTCTAGAAAAGCTCCGTTGTACTTGGAACGGTAAGCTAACCAGCCTCAATGTGTCGCAAGCTCCAGCTCTGAAAGAACTCGAATGCACTGGCAACAAGCAGCTGTCCAGCCTAAATCTGTCGCAATGCACTGCGTTGCAAAAGTTGACGTGTACAAATAATCAGCTGACTAGCCTAGACCTGTCGCAAAGCTCTGCTCTGCAAACGCTATACTGCGAGCGTAATCAGCTGACCAGCTTAGATGTGTCGCAATGCACAGCCCTGGAAAAGTTGAGGTGTATGGATAATAAATTGACTAGTCTAGACCTGCCACAAAGCAGTGACAAGCTCTCTGAGATTGACTGTTCTGACAATCAGCTGATCAGTCTAAACCTATCGAATTTACGAGAGCTGAAAAAGCTCAAATGCTTTCGCAACAGATTGACTAGCCTAACCATCTCGAACTGCGACAAGCTGGAGTATATCGCTTGCTATAGCAACCAAATCAAAGGACAGCAAATGACGGCACTCGTCAATGCTCTTCCCATTAAACTAGAGTGGCAGGAATGCAATTTGGTCGTGGCAAGATTCGATCCAACCCCGACTAACCTTTGCTTGAAAACAGACGTAGCTATTGCTAATACTAAGAATTGGGAGGTGAAGAAGGTCGGAAAATATGATTGGAAAGAGGAGTACTACGAAGGAGAGGACGACCCTCTGGCCTTTGTCGGTGACGGTGTCATCACGATGACCACCTCCAAGGCCGTCGGAGAGCAGCTTCTGCTGTCTCTGTCGGCTCTTGCGGGAGAGCGTGTCATCGCAGAGGGTCTCAAGGAGCCACTGATACTCGATGGCGAGCCACATTTCTATACGCTCACGAGCCAGACAGTCACCCTCAAAGGAAATTTGAAGCTTTTGAACTGTAACCAATATCAGTCGAATTTCAATCATAAGAACCAATTGACCAGCTTGAACTTGGCTGGCTGTAATACATTGAGAGAGCTGTACTGCCTTGGGAATTCGCTCCAAAGCTTGGACGTGTCTGGCTGTAATACTTTGGGATGGCTGAACTGCACTGAGAATTTGCTCCAGAGCTTGGACGTGTCTGGCTGTAATACTTTGAAAAGTCTGAACTGCGGTCAGAATTTACTTCAAAGCTTGGACATTACGCACAACGAAGCACTTACTGATCTATCTTGTTATAATAATCAGCTAGAGACTCTAGACTTGTCACATGCTCGAGCCTTGAACTTCTTGTACGCTTCTGACAACCGACTGACTGACATAGATCTGTCTCAGTGTCTTAACCTACAGGACGTAGATCTGGACAATAATCAGCTGACTAGCCTTGATGTGTCGCACAACCCCAATCTGAGACGTCTTCTTTGCTGTCGTAATCCAATCGAGGGAGAGAGGATGACACAACTAGTCAAGACCCTATCTGATCGTACGGGTCTGACACAGGGTGTCTTCGTTCCTGGGAAGTGTCTCAAGAGTGATGTTGCCATCGCCAAGGCTAAGAATTGGAGTGCCCAAGATCGAAAAGGCAATCTATACGAAGGAGACTCTGTCGGTGACGGTGTCATCACGATGACCACCGCCAAGGCGGTCGGCGAGCAGCTTCTGCTGTCTCTGTCGGCTCCTGCAGGAGAGCTTGTCATCGCAGAGGGTCTCAAGGAGCCGCTGATACTCGATGGCGATCCTCATTTCTATACGCTCACGAGCCAGACAGTCACCCTCAAAGGAAACTTGAAGCTTTTGAGCTGTGGTCTATCGTCGCTGGATCTCACTCATAAGAACCAATTGACCAGCTTGAACTTGTCTGGCTGTAATACATTGAAAAATCTAGAATGCGGCGAGAATTTACTTCAAAGCTTGGACGTGTCTGGCTGTAATACTTTGGAAGTGCTGAACTGCTTTGTTAATTCGCTCCAAAGCTTGGACGTGTCTGGCTGTAATACTTTGAAATATCTGAACTGCAGTCAGAATTTACTTCAAAGCTTGGACATTACGCACAACGAAGCGCTTACTAGTCTATCTTGTTTTAGAAATCAGCTAGAGACTCTAGACTTGTCACATGCTCGCGCCTTGACCAAATTGTCCGCTTCTGACAACCGACTGACTGACATAGATCTGTCTCAGTGTCTTAACCTACAGGACGTAGATCTGGACAATAATCAGCTGACTAGCCTTGATGTGTCGCACAACCCCAATCTGAGACGTCTTCTTTGCTGTCGTAATCCAATCGAGGGAGAGAGGATGACACAACTAGTCAAGACCCTATCTGATCGTACGGGTCTGACACAGGGTGTCTTCGTTCCTGGGAAGTGTCTCAAGAGTGATGTTGCCATCGCCAAGGCTAAGAATTGGAGTGCCCAAGATCGAAAAGGCAATCTATACGAAGGAGAGGATTCTATAACGTATATCGTAACACTCTCCAAGGAGGGTGAGGGTACGCTTACCGCTACGGGAGCCGACAATCTCACAGCTGTCCCCTACGGCACAGAGCTAACGATTGCCGCTACTCCAGCCGAGGGGTATGAGCTTACTGCTCTTACTGCCAATGGTGAGGACATCCTCGCTACGAAGATGTTCGTTGTAAAGGGTACTACTGAAGTAAAGGCAACCTTTACGAAGATGGCGTTTGCCGTGACGCTGACTAAGGAAGGTGAGGGTATCCTCACAGTCACAGGGGCAGACGACCTCGATGCAGTACCTCGTGGTACGGAGCTTACCATCGTTGCCACCCCTGCCGAGGGTTACGAACTAACAGCACTTACTGCCAATGGCACGGATATCCTAGCTTCCAAGAAGGTAGTCGTGACCAGCGACCTAACTATCAAGGCGACCTTTGCTAAGAAGAGCTTTGCAGTCTCTCTAACTAAGGAAGGAGAGGGTACGCTTACCGCTACGGGAGCCGACAATCTCACAGCTGTCCCCTACGGCACAGAGCTAACGATTGCCGCTACTCCAGCCGAGGGGTATGAGCTTAC
>CAMCJO010000183.1 GCA_945875135.1 uncultured Porphyromonas sp. | reverse complement strand
CCGCGATGCGTATCTCCTCCTTGACATCAATGTGGAAAGAGTTGACATAGTACGCTCTATCGTTGACCCCCTCGATGGTCCCGTAGCGCTTACGGTCGAGGCGTGTGAAGCGACCTGAGAGTCCCTCCGCAGGCGTAGCTAGTACGGAGTAGTTAAGGTGATAACGCTCCTTAAACTCCTGTGCCACCTCACCCATGATCTCGACACAGTGGTAGAGCGTGTGCCAAGCATCCTCGTTGGTGCCGTGCCCCTCACCGTAGATGGCGCACATAGCGTTGTGCCCACCGATGAAGCCGATGCCAAGTGTGCCGCTGTCTATGACGTGACCGACGGGGTCGTTGGGACGCAGAGCTCCCCCACCCTTCCAGACATCATTGCCCATCATAAAGGGGAACTGACGCGCCAAGGCTGTCGCCTGAAATTCGTAGCGCGTGTGTAGCTGTTCGCCCACGAGCTGAGCCATCTCACGTATCGAGGTGTAGAGCTTATTGATCGCTATACTGCGCATCTTGCCCAGATCCTCTTTCGTACCCATCTGCTCCTTAGCATAGCGCATCGCCTCGATCGCTAGGCGCGGCAGATTAATCGTCGTAAAGGAGAGATTGCCACGACCTATTGAGGTGCGAGGACCATTGATATTCTCGAAGACACGCGTACGGCATCCCATCGTCGCAATCTCATGGCGGTAGCGCAGCGGGTCATTGGCATCCCACTCATCACTATGATTGAAGGGCGTATCGAGGAAGACAAAGTTGGGGAAAAGCGCCTTCGCCGTCGTCTCGCAAGCCTTCAGGAAGAGGTCAAAGTTTGGCGTCTCAAACTCTATCTCCCCAGCCACGGCACGGTCGAAGTCTTTCATCGCACGGTCGAAGTCCGCCTCGGAGTAGTTGACCCCCTCCTTGACCTTAAAGATCTGTATCGGGAAGACCGGCACCTCGCCGCCTACGCCTAGCCCCTCGGTCGTCGCCTTCATCAGCTCCTCGATCACCATACGTCCCTCGGCCGAGGTATCGGTACCATAGTTGATCGAGCTAAAGACCACCTGATTGCCACCACGCGAGTGCATCGTGTTAAGGTTGTGTATGAAGCCCTCCATCGCTTGATGCGTGTCACGACGTGTGCGCTCGAGTGCTTGGTTGATCAAGTAGACCACCTCTTTGCGAGGTATCTCCTTATTGACCCGCTGTCCCAGAGCTTGGCACAAGTTCGTCACCGCTGTCGAGGTCGGCACGATACTATCCAGATGCTGCTCTGCTAGCTCTCGTATCTCTTGTACCGAAGGCAAGTCTGTCGCGCCCTGGCAGTGGAGGAATAGGCGTATCGTATCGGCCACATGCTTGAGAAAAGTCTTGTAGACGCCAGGAGCCATGAAGAAGTCAAAGGCTGGTATCGCCTGCCCTCCGTGCTGCTCGTTTTGGTTCGTCTGGAAGACGATCGTCGCCAGCGTCGCATAGCTCTGTATGCTCTGAGGTGTGCGGATGCTACCATTCTTCGTGTGGAAGCCTCGCTCGTAGAGGTCCGCTAGGTCGTACTGGATGCAGGTAGTCGTCTTCGTGGGGTAGTAGTCGAGGTCGTGGATATGTATGTCTCCGCGACGATGCGCCTCAGCGTACTGCGTGGGGAGCAGGTAGCGGTAGGTGTAGTCCTTAGAGACCTCCGAGGCGAAGGTCATCATCTGCCCAGCAGGCGTGTGACTACTCATATTAGCGTTGCTCAGGTTGACATCGTTACTGTCGATGGTCACGATGCCGTCGAGGTTGCGCTTGAGCTCGCTCTTCTTCTGACGCTCCGTGTTGCGCCACTCGCGATAGAGTATGTAGCGCTTAGCCACCTCAGGCTGCACCTTCATGAGCTCGCTCTCGACGAGGTCCTGCACCTCCTCGACAGAGATGACCTCCTGCTCGATGCGCGCTAGCACACCCATGGTAACAGTTTTCGCCTCTTGGAGACACTCAGTCTGACCTGTGGCGATGTAGGCTTTGAGAACGGCGTTCTCAATCTTCGACGGGGTAAATGGCTCTTGCAGCCCATCCCGCTTGATGATTTGCTTGATAGTTGTTGTCATACTTCAATTCCCGAAAGTAATGTGAGGACCTTCACGTATCTTCCTTCTCTCGTGCTATCTCCGTCTACTCGGGTCGGTCTTCTGACTTATCTCGTCGGGACTAGGCTGTGTGTAGCGTAGCCCTGCTTGGAGCGATCTCCTTCCCATCTTAATAGACAGTGGATATGTGATCCTCCTCTATAGCGAGAATTACAGCAGCGGGTTCTGTACTGGACTTGCACCAGTTTCCCAGCGACTAGGCGATGCGCACTAGTACACCCTATAGTATTATGAGATTGCAAACGAACGAAAGACGGGCGGCGTAAAACATCCTCGTTTATTGCGAATGCAATATTACAACATTCCTACGAGATGATCAAATAAAACAACTTCGAAATCGATAACTGTTGAAAAGTTATCCAAAATAAATTCGCAACACGTTGTTGTTTAGTTGTTTGCAAAAACACAACTTCCAAGAAGTTTTCCAATTCGAATCTTTACTTGCTCTATATCGTTGGCTAAGTTGTCAACGTCGATACGAGTAGCGACAACACGTATTACGATTTGTAGGGGCGGACCTATGTGTCCGCCCGTCCTCGTCAAAGCGCAGTGTGCTCTGTGGGCGGACACGCAGGTCCGCTCCTACACGAACCACATCAACACGACAAGTCCAGCCATCAGACGCTGTAACCTTTGACACAACGGACGCCCTCCCGCTAGACACGAACCGTGCGATCCTAGATGTCGCTACCCGTAAGCGTTGCGGAATTCAGGCTAGCGCCAAAAGTTTTGTAGTATCAAAAGTTTGTTGTACTTTTGCATCGTCAATGAGACGCCGAAATAGCTCAGTTGGTAGAGCAACTCATTCGTAATGAGTAGGTCGCCGGTTCGAGTCCGGCTTTCGGCTCTTATATCACCTACTGAGGGCGTCGTCTATAGTGGTCTACCCGACCCTGTAGGGGGTGCCTTTTTTTTCGTTATACACTAACATAGTACTACAATGAAATCAGATATTCAGATAGCTCGTGAGTGCCAGCTCAAGCCCATTGAGGAGATAGCTCACCAGCTCAACATCACAGATCAAGAACTAGAGCCCTACGGGCACTACATCGGTAAGGTATCGCACGAGCGCATAGACCCCGACAAAATAGCTCAGAGCAACCTCATCCTCGTGACCGCTATCACACCGACCAAGGCCGGTGTCGGTAAGACCACCGTCTCCATCGGCCTCGCTCTAGGACTCAACAAGATCGGCAAGAGTGCCGCTGTGGCTCTTCGTGAGCCCTCGCTCGGTCCCTGCTTCGGTATGAAGGGTGGTGCCGCGGGTGGTGGATATGCTCAGGTACTCCCGATGGAGAACATCAACCTCCACTTCACGGGCGACTTTCACGCTATCACCTCAGCGCACAACATGATCACCGCACTCCTAGACAACTATATCTATCAGAATAGAAATAGTTGCGAGGGACTCTCCGAGGTGCTCTGGAAGCGCGTCCTAGACGTCAATGACCGCTCACTGCGTAACTGTATCACCGGTCTAGGTGGCGTCGGCAATGGCGTCCCCACAGAGACTGGCTTCGACATCACCCCCGCGAGTGAGATCATGGCGATCCTCTGTCTCGCATCAGACCTAGACGACCTGCGCCGTCGTATCGACAACATCCTCCTCGGCTATACCAAGGCTAAGGAGCCATTTCATGTTAAGGATCTAGGCATCGGAGGCGCTATCACCATCCTCCTGAAGGATGCCATCAAGCCTAACCTCGTACAGACCACCGAGGGGACACCCGCCTTCATCCATGGGGGACCTTTTGCCAATATCGCCCACGGCTGTAACTCGATCATCGCTACAAAGATGGCTATGTCTTGCTGCGACTACACGATCACGGAGGCAGGCTTCGGTGCCGACCTCGGTGCAGAGAAGTTCCTCGACATCAAATGCCGTGTAGCGGGCATCACGCCCAAGCTGACAGTCATAGTCGCTACCCTAGCGGGTCTCAAGATGCACGGCGATGTCAACGAGAAACAGATCTACGAGAAGGACATAGAGGGCGTTCGTAAGGGTCTAGCCAACCTCGACCGTCACGTGCACAACCTGCACAACTTCGGGCAGACGGTCGTCGTCGCCTTCAACCGCTACGCTAGTGACACCGACGAGGAGATCGAGATTGTCCGCAATCACTGCGAGCAGGTCTTAGGCTGTGGCTTTGCGATCAACAACGCTTACAGCGAGGGAGGCAAGGGCGCTACCGAGCTGGCTGAGCTGGTCGTCAAGACCATCGAGGAGCATCCCTCAGAGCCTATCGATCACGTCTACGAGCTCAGTGAGCCGGTCAAGATAAAGGTGGAGCACATCGCCAAGCGCATCTACGGTGCTGCCAACGTCACCTATAGTAGCAAGGCGGAGAAGAAGCTCGCTCGCATCCACGAACTCAACATGGAGCACTACCCTATCTGCATCGCCAAGACGCAGTACTCCTTCTCGGCAGATCCCAAGGGCTACGGTGACATGCGCGACTTCGATATGAAGGTCGAGGACATCGTCCTCAACAGCGGTGCTGAGATGATCGTCGTCATCATGGGCAGCATCATGCGTATGCCAGGACTACCCAAGGAGCCACAAGCCGTTCACATGGACATCGTCGATGGCGTCATCGAGGGGCTGAGCTAAAAGCAAGTCGGGTAAACCGACGAGCCGTGATCCCACTGTAGGAATCACGGTTCCGACCTCTAACTTCAATAGCCACGTGGAAAGCGTCAAATATATCCACGTGGCTATTTTTCATTCTCCACGTAGGGGCGAAAAGATTCCTCCGAAGTTCCATTTCGCGTCCACGTGGAGGATTTTCT
>CAMCJO010000182.1 GCA_945875135.1 uncultured Porphyromonas sp. | reverse complement strand
AGTCATGCGAAGACGAGCTAATGATGCCACTAGCTTGCCTTCGCATGATATTTTAGTCTAGCAGCTGCAATTACTCAGTTACAACGGCAGCCTCCTCAGCGGGAGCCTCTTCGACTAGAGCTCCCTCGCAGAGCTGCTTGTCATCCTTGCCGAAGTAAAAGGTATTGCCCTTCGTCCAGAAGTAGTAGCCCTCTTCGTTTTCCCACTTAGCACCGTCGGCGCTGACAGCAGTCTTCATCTCGTAGACGACGTTGCCCTCGACATCCTTGAGGGTGATGTTGTCATAGGTATCGTCTGTGACAGTCATCTCGAAGTGCTGCTTGCCATCGGCCGTAGCGTAGTTGAAGACTTTGGGCTCAGCAACTACAGGAGCCTCTACGACCATAGCGGTAGAGTCTTCGGTAGTCGTCGTTGCGTCCTTCTTTTCTTTGTTACAAGCTACTAGAGCTAGACCAGCAGCTACGATTAGCATAAACTTTTTCATATTCGTATGATTGATTAAAGTGAATAGATCCGATTGATTACGCTTTGACTTCCCCAAAGCGAGAGCCGACCAAAGCGTAGTAAAGCATATATAGCTCTCCTGCTATGACGAGTAGCCAAGTGTAATGGTACGCTCCTCCGAGGAGGTCAGCCAGCAAGCTCTGTAGAAATGGTAGGAGTGCACCTCCGATGAGTCCCATCAAAAGTACGCCCGATGCTCTCGTGGCTAGGCTCCCTAGCTCCTTGAGTGCTAGCGAATAGATGGCGCCCCACATGACCGAGTGACATAGTCCTACGGCTATGAGCCAGTAAGGTTGATTGGTCACGACAGCGATCAGGATGAGGATAGCGGAGAGTAGCGTGGTACTCCATAGTAGCTTGCGGTCAGAGACACGGTTTAGGAAGCTACCTACGAAGCGACCTACTAGCATAGCTCCCCAGTAAAGTGTAGCGTAGAGTGCCACGGTACTATAGCTCAGTGAGAGGTCGTTTTGCCCATATAGGATGATGTTAGCACCGATGCAGACCTCGACACCCACATAGCAGAAGAGTGCTATGCAGCCGAGTCGCACACGTCGTATGCGCCACACAGTCTTGAAGCTTACTTCAGCATCCTCGCCACTCGTCGTCCCCTCGATGTGTGGCACGTGGAGTCGCTTGACAATGTAGGATAGTATCAGCACGACACCCATTAGGATGATCATAGGCAGGATCACCTCTTGGATCTGCAGAGCCTCTAGATCGTCCACCCCACCGAAGATAACCATCGAGACGAAGAGTGGTGCCAGCATAGTCATCGTTGAGTTGCCCACGCCACCGATGTTTTGTCTTTGTACAGCGGAGGTACCAGGTACAGTGCAAGCGATGAGATAGGGATTGACCGATGATTGCATAAAGGTTATACCCGCACCACAGACGAAGGAGCCAAGGAGGAAGATCAGATAGCTCACGGGCAGTCGTACTGTCTCAGAGAGCATGATCCAAAGCGATGTATAAATAAAGAGCAGTGCCGAGAGGATGAAGAGTAGGATACCTCCCGCCAGCATGACCAAGCCCCTGACGATAGTCATCTTGTAGCCATGTCGCTCCACAAAGCGTGCTGAGGTAGGTCCTAGCACCAGGTAAGAGAGGAAAAAGGCGAAGATGAGTAGCGTCGCAAAGCTATTGGTCCAGCCACCTGCGGAGTGCAGATAGGCACTCTTGATAGGAAGTTGAAACTGCTGGTTGATACTCGTGATGAAGCCGATGACGGTCATCATGATTACCATAGTTATAAAGGGCCCGAGATAGTTTGACTTGGTACCTGTCGATGGGGTTGGCATACAAACTTGCTTGTCTAATCCGTTGCAAAGTTATAGAAAAAGAAATCACCAACCACAACTTTCGCTCACAACATGCTGGTAGCAGAGGTAGTGAAAGAATATTTGAGGTTGGTGATTTCCTGTATTTAGCTTAGTAGAGCTGCTGTGTATGGTGACACAGTCGCTCTAGCTCTTATCGTCTATTCGTCACGATGCTCACGCCGTGGACGGCGCTCACGACGCTCGCCATCATCACGACGCTCACGGCGTGGACGACGCTCAGGCTCTACATAGCCATCGGGCTTAGGTAGGAGTGCCTTGTGTGATAGACTGAACTTGCCCGTCTTGGGGTCGATCTCGATGAGCTTGACATCGATCGTGTCGCCCTCCTTGAGACCTGTATCCTCGATCGTGGCAAAGCGCTTCCAGTCGATCTCGCTGATGTGAAGCAGTCCATCCTTGCCAGGCATAAACTGTACGAAGCAGCCGTAAGGCATCACTGAGGAGACGGTACCCTTGTAGACCTCGCCCACCTCTGGAGTAGCGACGATACCACGTACCATAGCCATAGCAGCATCGAGAGACTCCTTGTTGGAACTGCTGATCTCGACGATACCATAGTTGTCCACCTCCTCAATATTGACCGTGGCACCACTCTGCTCTTGAATACCCTGAATGATCTTACCGCCTGGACCAATGACAGCTCCGATGAACTCCTTGCCGATGCGTAGCGTCTCAATGCGTGGTGCATGAGGCTTCATATCAGGACGAGCCTCTGGCTGTGCTTCCTCAATTTTGTCTAGGATGTGGAGACGACCAGCTTTGGCCTGTGCCAAAGCCTTTGCCAAGATCTCATAGCTCAAACCATCGACCTTGATATCCATCTGCGTAGCGGTGATACCATCACGAGTCCCAGTCACCTTAAAGTCCATATCACCGAGGTGATCTTCATCTCCGAGGATGTCAGAGAGGATGGCGTAGTTGGTTCCTTTGTTTTCACTGATGAGCCCCATAGCAATACCAGAGACAGGCTTCTTCATCTGGACACCAGCATCACGCAGAGCGAGCGTACCGGCGCAGACGGTTGCCATAGAGGATGATCCGTTGGACTCAAGGATATCACTCATCACACGGATTACGTAGGGATAGTCCTTGGGGATCATACGTTTGAGCGCACGATGTGCCAGATTACCATGCCCTATCTCACGACGACTGATGCCACGCGAAGCTTTTGCCTCACCAGTGGAGAATGGGGGGAAGTTGTAGTGTAGGAGGAAGCGCTCCTTGCCGTAGTTGAGTACATCATCGACCAGCTTCTCATCGCTCTTGGTACCGAGCGTTACTGTGGATAGGGACTGTGTCTCACCACGTGTGAAGATTGCCGATCCGTGAGGCCCTGGCAGGCAGTCGGTCTCAATCCAAATAGGACGTATCTCATCGGTGCGACGACCATCGAGACGCTTGCCTTCGTCAAGGATCATACGACGCATAGCCGCCTTCTCCATGTCGTGGTAGTAGCGGTCTATGATCATGCCCTTCTCCTCGAGCTCCTCTTCGGTAAACTGCGCCTTGAACTCCTCGACGATCGCCTCAAAGGCATCGCCACGAGCATGCTTGTCGGTACCAGCGGTAGCGACCTTGTAGATCTTGTCGTAGAGCTCACGCTGCATACGCTCACGTAGCTCCTCGTCTTGCTCCTCAGCGGGGTACTCACGCTTGGTCATCTTGCCGACAGCCTCCGAGAGCTCTAGCTGAGCCTGGCACTGTACCTTGATAGCCTCGTGAGCTACCTTGATAGCCTCGAGCATCTCCTCCTCCTGGACCTCTTCCATCTCACCCTCGACCATCATAATGTTGTCGAGTGTTGCTGCGACCATCAGGTCAATGTCGGCACGCTCTAGCTGCTCGAAGGTAGGATTGATGACAAACTCACCATCGATGCGTGCCACACGTACCTCACTGATAGGACCTCCGAAGGGGATATCAGAGACTGCTAGAGCAGCTGAAGCAGCTAGTCCAGCGAGAGCATCTGGCATATCGACACCGTCAGAGGAGAAGAGGATAATGTTTACATAGACCTCTGCATGGTAGTCATCGGGGAAGAGTGGACGCAACGCGCGGTCCACTAGTCGGCAAGTTAATATCTCATAGTCTGAGGCGCGCCCCTCACGGCGTGTGAAGCCTCCGGGGAAGCGTCCTATGGCTGAAAACTTCTCTTTGTACTCTACCTGTAGTGGCATAAAGTCCACATCGGGCTTAGCCTCCTTGGCAGCTGTTACAGCTGCGAGTAGTACGGTAGAGCCCATGGTGACGGTGACAGCACCGTCGGCTTGCTTAGCAAGCTTGCCCGTCTCGATGGTGATCGTGCGACCATCGGGTAGGGTGATTGTCTTGTTGACCGGATTGATCATAAAAAATCGTCTGATTACTTAGTTCTATTGTCTTATGCCTCGATAAAATCGTCCAAAGTTACAAAAACTAATGCAGATTGCGGAATTGAGGGTAAAGGTGATTTGCAACACGGTACGGACGATGAAGCGTAGTATCACGAAACTTATCAGGATTGAAAGGGCAGTCTCTACTTGTGGAGGTATGAACTTTGAGAGGAAGAACAATCCGCCCGTAAGGATACTCAGCAGTAAGGTGAGCTTGATGATGCGAGACCACTTGACCCTAGGCTTTTGTGGCAACACTTACCATAACGGTACAAACAAGTGTTTTGATGCTTTCACAAACATTGCGTTTGTCTATAAGCAACATTGCTCTCCCCTCGCGGGAACCCTGTGCCGACAAGACCACTGCAGGCACTGCCGCAACGAGGGGAGGACATAAAAAAGAGGTTACATGCATTCACCTGACTGCGACGTTTATCGCACGACAATCTTCTCGATCGAACCATCGCTCATGACCACGATGTTCACACCGCACTGTGGAGTCTGCAGGCGCTGACCTATGGCATTGTAGCGCGCCACCTCGACAGCACTGCCAACTACGACGGGACTTGCGACTTGGGTGGACTCGCGCTCTCGCGTATCGGTAAATTCTTTCCATGTATCGGCGGCACGATAGGCTGCAGCTGCACCCTTGGGCACATAGAGCACACACGATGTGGGCACCTGATCGAAG